>DAIPYB010000183.1:0-5910 GCA_036782955.1 Pseudoxanthobacter sp.
CCGCCGGTCGTCACCGGCACGGTCATTCTGGTGATCGGACTGTCGCTCATGCGCATCGGCATCAACTGGGCCGCGGGCGCGCCCAGCGATACGCTGCCGGGCTATGGCGCGCCGCTCAATCTCGCGGTCGCCGGCTTCGTGCTGGTCGTTATCCTCGCCATCCTGCGCTTCGGCCACGGGTTCCTGCGCAACATCGCGGTGCTGGCCGGCATCGTCATCGGCGCGGTGCTGACCTGCGCACTCGGCGTCATGAGCTTCGACAAGGTGGCGACCGCACCGTGGTTCGGCCTGGTCATGCCGTTCCATTTCGGTCTGCCGGTGTTCGATCCGGTCTCCGTCATCACCATGTGCGTCATCATGGTGATCGTGATGATCGAATCGACCGGCATGTTCCTCGCCGTCGGAGATATGGTCGGCAAGCCGGTGACGCAGGAGGAGCTGACCCGCGGCCTGCGCGCCGACGGTCTCGGCACGCTGATCGGCGGCATTTTCAACACCTTCCCTTACACCTCGTTCTCGCAGAATGTCGGCCTCGTCGGCGTCACCGGCGTTCGCAGCCGCTTCGTCTGCGTGGCGGGCGGCATCATCCTGCTGGCGATGGGCGTGATGCCCAAGCTCGGTGCCCTCGTCGAGGCGGTGCCGATCTATGTGCTGGGCGGCGCCGGGCTGGTGATGTTCGGCATGGTGGCGGCAACGGGCGTGCGCATTCTCGCCGGGGTGAACTACACCACCAACCGCTTCAATCTCTACGTGGTCGCAATCTCGGTCGGGTTCGGCATGATCCCGACGGTGGCCCCGAAATTCTTCGATGCCCTGCCGGCGGCGCTGGCCCCCGTCACCCATTCCGGCATCGTTCTGGCCGCCATCAGCGCGGTCGTCCTGAACCTTGTGTTCAACGGGTGGACCAGTACCGAGGAGGCCGCCGGCGAAGCGCGGCAGGCAGCCCGGTCCAGCGAGGCCCTGCACTGACCACGGGCACCAACCAACAGGCACCGACCGGCACTTGAAGGCCGTTCAGCGCTTCGCGCAATCGCCGAACGGCTTGCGCCTTGTCCCGGTCCCTGCGCCTTGTCCCGGTCGTTGCTTCGCCTGAGAACCCGCTTTAGCCGCCGCTTGCCGGCGAGGACCGGCTTGCCACCGGCGCATCGGGGATTTTCCACCGGCAGGCCGCCCACGCCCGCGGCCGGTTCGCCAGATCGACGTGGATGTGCTCCTCATGGAAGCCATCCGAGCCGGGTCCGAGCACCGTTTCGAAGCGCGCGCATGCGCTCTCGCGCATCGAAACGCGGAAGGAGGCCGGCAACTGGCGTCCACGGATGGCATAGTGCTGGCCGTTCGCCAGCGTGTAGCCGCCCACGTCCAGCGCATTGCCGCGTCCGTGCTCGCTGAGCCGGTTGCCGCGCTGCCGGTTCATCGGCCGGCAGCTGTAGGAAGCCGCGACGTGGAGTGTCTCCAGCGGGCTGCCGAGCCGGGCGACGGCCGGGGCAATGTCGGCGCGCATCCAGTTCACTACCGCCACCGCCATGCGGCAATTGACAGCCGCAGCCGGCTTCAGGTCGATCAGCCGCCCATCGGCAAGGCGGAGCGCGGAAAGCTCCACCAGATCGGGCACGCGGCAGGCACCACCAGCCTGATGGCGCGTCGAGGGTTCGATCTGCGCCAGCCCTGAACGCACCAGCTGGGCGCAGGCTGCCGGCAGGCCACCCGCTGCCTTGCCCATCGGCGCGCCCGGCGGCGCGGTGAGTGAAGCCCCCGGCAGATTGCCGCCGGGTGCGGAGCGCATTTCAGCGCCGGGCAGGCTCGCCATGCGGCGGCGCGGCGCCACCGTTGCCGACGGCGGCGGCTCGGCGGTGATGATGGCGGCCTCGGCCGCCCGGCGTGGACGCGGTGCGGGAACCTCGGCGTCGGGAGCATCTGAAACGTCGGGTTCGGCGCGTGCAATCACAGCCTCGGCTACCGCAGGGCGCGGTTGCGGCAGCGGCGCATCGGGCGCGGCATCGGCCTCCGCCAGCGCATCGGCTTCCGCCAGCGCCGGACGGCTTGCCGGCAGCATCGCCACCGGCACCTCGTCGGCGGGAGCCGTTGCCGGCGGCGCTTCCGCAACTGGCGGGGTAGCGGCGCGCGGGGCACGCCGCCCGGTCGGCCCCATTTCGGTAAAGCCGGGGGCTGGCATCTCGCCCACCGGGGGCATGGCATTGCCGGGCAGCATGGCCAGCGGACGGGCCGGGTCAGCACCGCTTCCGTCCAGCGCCTCACCCATCAGCTCGCCGGTGCCGGGCGAAACCGGTTCCAGACCGGCATTGCGCAATGCGGCGCGAAGGGTACGCGGCGGCGTGGCCTGCATCGCCACCACCTGAAAGGCATCGAACGGACCGGGCGGGCGCGGCGACGCGAGATCGCCCTTGGCGGACGTGGCTCCGCCCGGCACAGGGGCAGAAGCAGCGGCAGGCGCAGAAGCGGGAGAGGCCTGTTCCGCTGGCTTTTGCGGCACCGGCGCGGCAGCGGCCGGGGCAACGGCATCCGGCCGGGGCTTGGGAAGATACGGAACAGTTGCCGCCCCGGAGGCGGCCAGTGCCGGTGCTGCGGCGACCAGCGCAAGGGCCGCCACGCCGGCCCGCAACCACCGCCATCGTGCCTCTGCACCGTATTCATCGCCGCTGGCCGGCGCGGTGCGCGTGCGGGACAGGCCTGCACGGGCGGCATCAGCATCGGTCGCGGCGTCTGTCGTCGTCACTGTCATGGCCGTTCTGCCCGCGCCGTTGCGGCCGCTTGCAGATCGGCTGCGGCGGGCCGCAGGCAGGCAATGAAAAACGACAAACGCATCGGCTCTCGCGGCTTCGGATCAGGCGGGCGCGGGTCGGGAAAGACCTGCCCGGGCTGCGGCTATCGCCCTGCGCTGCCCGAAGCAGCAGCCGGCGGCCGGTTCCACATTGCTGTCAGTTGCGCCCATCATGGTGAAGAAACGGCTAACGCACCAGCGCGCATTTGACAGGAAGCCGGGCGAGGCCGCCAGCCCGCCCGACGCAAAAGGCCCGGAACCTGCCGGCTCCGGGCCCTGTTTTTCAGGCTGTGAAAAGATCGTCTCAGGCCGTCACATGGTGATCGGCGCGGCGCCCGCGCACGAGCAGCGTCAGGCCGATGGCAGCGCCCAGAATGCCGGCAAGGACGACGTACCACGCCGGCGCCATCAGGTCGTAGCGCATCCAGATGCTGACCAGCAGCGGCGTCAGGCCGCCGCAGATGGCATAGGCGACGTTGTAGGCGAAGGAGATGCCCGAGAACCGCACCTGCGCGGGAAACGCGTGGATCATCACATAAGGCACCGCGCCGATGACGCCGACCATGAGCCCCGCCAGACCGTAGAGCGGGAACAGCAGGCCCGGCCCATCCGCCACATGGAAGAACAGCAGGAACGCCGCGAGCCCCATGAACAGGCAACCGATCAGCAGCACCCGACCGGCGCCGAAGCGGTCGCACAGCACACCGGAGATCACGCAGCCGATGGTCAGGGCCAGCGTCGCCAGCGAATTGGCGTTCAGCGATTCCGCCGGGCTGATGCCGTAGGCCTTCTGCAGGATGGTCGGCGTCATCAGGATGACCACGACGATGCCCGCCGACAACACCCACGTCAGCAGCATGGAGACGACGACGCCGCCCATGTGGTCGCGCACCACCGTCTTCAGCGGCAGTTCCTCAGCCAGCGCCTTGCGGGCCTGCAACTCGCGGAAAACCGGCGTTTCATCCAGCCAGCGACGCAGATAGACCGAAATCAGGCCGAACACGCCGCCCAGCACGAACGCGATACGCCAGCCATACGAGGCGACCTCGGCCGGCGACATCGAGGCGTTGATGGCACTTGCCACCAGCGAGCCGATGAGAATGCCGGCGGTGAGCCCGCAGGTAAGCAGGCCGGCCGCGAAACCGACGCGGCGGTTCGGCACGTGCTCGGCCACGAACACCCACGCCCCGGGAACCTCGCCGCCGATGGCCGCCCCCTGCACGATGCGCATCAGCAGCAGGCCGATTGGCGCCAGCAGGCCGGCCGTCGCGAAGGTCGGCATCAGGCCGATGCCGAGCGTGGACAGCGCCATCAGCAGGATCGACAGCGTAAACATGCGCTTGCGACCGAGCTTGTCGCCGAAATGGGCGATCACGATGCCGCCGAGCGGACGGGCGAGATAGCCGGCCGCAAAAATGGCGAAGGCCTGCACGTCGCGCAGCCAGTCCGGCACCTCGGGCGGAAAGAACAGTTGCCCGACGACAGCCACGAAGAAAACGAAGATCACGAAATCGTAGAACTCGAGCGCCCCACCCAGCGAGGCGAGCGCAAGCGTTCGGTAATCCCGCCCGTCGAGTGGGCGGTGAGACAGGGTATCGGACACAGGAACACCTACGTCAGTGACGATACCGGCGCGCCCTGCGGGGGAGGACGGGGCTGACGACGGTCATCATCGGATCACAAGGCCGCTGGCGGTTGGCGAGCCGGGGCAATCCCAATGACGGGCCAGACCAGAACGCAGCGGTTAAGGGGCGCCTTTTCGCGCCCGAAATGTGGCAACAATACGACTGACGCAATATTCTGACCGCAAATGCCATTCTGGAGACATTTCAAGACTATCTCCATTCGCTGCCGAACAGCATCCGCACACGTTCCGGGTACAGGCCCCCGGAAACACACATGCCTCCGCCGGGGTGGCGGAGGCATGTGGACGGACACCCGGTGCACAGGTTCTCAGCGGGCGTGCCCGACCACGCTGCCGTTGGCCCTGAGGTGCGCCACAAGCCCGGCCGTGGAGGCATCCAGCGCCTGCGTATCGGCCCGGCCATCGATGACCGGCTGCAGCGAGGTGGCGAGTTCCTTGCCCAGTTCCACGCCCCACTGATCGAAGGAGTTGATGTTCCAGATCGCGCCCTGCACGAACACCGCGTGCTCATAGAGTGCCAGCAGCCGGCCGAGGGTGAAGGGATCGAGTGTGGCATAGGCGATGGTGTTGGTGGGGCGGTTGCCCGGAAACACCTTGTGCGGCGCAAGACGGGCCACTGCATCCGGCGCGAGACCGGCCGCAGCCAGTTGAGCGCTTGCCTGCTCCAGCGTTCGGCCCTCCATCAGCGCCTTCGTCTGCGCCAGACAATTTGCCACCAGATAGGCGTGCTGGCGGGGAAGCTGATGCGGTTCGGCCGCCACCAGAAAATCGGCCGGGATGATATCCGTGCCCTGATGGATCAGCTGATAGAACGCATGCTGGCCGTTGGTGCCGGGCTCGCCCCACACCACCGGGCCGGTGGCGCCGGAAACCGGGGTGCCGTCGCGGGTCACCCGCTTGCCGTTCGATTCCATGTCGAGCTGCTGCAGGTGCGCGGCAAAGCGGGCCAGTCGCTGGTCGTATGGCAGGACCGCCTTGGTGGCGAAGCCCCAGACATTGCGATACCAGACTTCGAGAAGGCCGATGATCGCCGGCAGGTTCCGCTCCAGCGGCGCTGTGCGGAAATGCTCGTCCATGGCGTGGCCGCCGGCCAGGAACGCCTCGAAATGGTCCGCCCCGATGGCGATTTCCACCGAGAGGCCGATGGCCGACCACACCGAATAGCGGCCACCGACCCAGTCCCAGAAGCCGAACGCCCGCTCGTGCGGAATGCCGAAGGCTGCGATCTTCTCAAGATTGGTCGAAAGCGCGGCGAAATGCGCAGCCACCGCGCCTTCGCCCAGCCGTTCCGTCAGCCACGCCCGCGCGGTGCCGGCATTGGCCATGGTTTCAAGCGTGGTGAAGGTCTTGGAAGCGACGAGGAACAGCGTCGTCTCCGGCTCGAGCCCGAGCAGCGTGTCGTGGATGTGGGCGCCGTCGACATTGGAAACAAAATGCACCGCCGGCCCGTCGCCGCGATAGGGCGACAGCGCCAGCGCCACCATGG
>DAIPYB010000184.1:0-5906 GCA_036782955.1 Pseudoxanthobacter sp.
GGGCTCGACGATCTGTCGGTAACAGTGGTCTGAGCGCGCAATCGCGGCGCGTTAACCTCGCCCTTACCATGACTTCGGATAGTCATGAGGATCCGGGGTTGTTTGTTCCCTGCGTTGAAGTGTCCGTCCGGGCATCCGGCGGGCCGTGGCCATGTGGCTGCGGCACGCCGCAGCCGGTCGTCTTTCCGGAGGGTCCGAGAATGCGCTGTGTCCCGCCTTTGCGTGTCGTGTCCGTGCTTGCGCCGGTGCTTGCCGTCGCCGGGGGCGTTGCCACGCCGGCGGCGGCGGACAGCATCCGGGTCGGCGGCATCTATGCCGTCACCTTTTCCGGCGTACCGGTCGGCCGGGCGACGTTCTCGCTGGTGGCCGATTCGGGGGCCTATTCCGTTCGGATCGCACTGAAGCCCGCGGCGGTCGGCAAGGTGGTGGCGGCGGGCAACTTTCACGCCGAATCAACCGGCTGGCTCCACGACGGGCGTGTCCTGCCAACGCGCTTCAGCCTTGAATCCATCGATACGGAAACGGAAAACCGCGTCGAGATGCGGCTGGCCGACGGTGCCGTGCTGCATTCGGAAGCCGAACCCGCTTTGCCGGATCGCGAATCCCGTGTTCCTGTCACGACGCAGGTGATGACCGGCGGCATTCTCGATCCGGTATCGGCTGCGATGGTGCTGGTGCCGTCTTCCGCTGCCGGCAGCAACGCGCCGAAGCAGGCGTGCGACGGCAGCCTGCCGATCTTCGACGGCTGGACGCGCTACGACATCCGCCTCGCCTATCGCGAAACCGAGGAAGTGGTGCTGCCCACCTTCGAGGGGCAGGCCGTGGTCTGTCAGGCGCGCTGGGTACCGGTGGCCGGGCATATTCCCGGCCGCAAGCCGGTTGAGTTCATGAAAAACAACCGGCATATCTCGATTTCCTACGTGCCGGTCGGCCGCTCCGGGCTGATGGTTCCCTACCGGATCGAAATGAAGACGCTCTACGGCACGCTGATGGTGGCCGCGGAGGATCTGAAGATGACCGGACCGATCATGGCCTCCGCGGCGCAGTAGGTGCGCAAGATATTCCGGCTCAGGGATTGAGAGCCCTTCCCCGGTTCCATGAGATGGGGGAAGTTCTCCAAAGGTGCTTCCGGCGCGTTTTCCGCGCTCGGGTGGCAGAGGGTGTGGTTCCGTGCTTGCCTCGCTTGTATCCGCCTTTTCGCTCATCGGCCTCGATCCGGTGATGGCCGGAAGCGCCGTCGCCGCCGGCTTTGCCTATGGCATCACGCCCGGGCCGGGCGTGCTGGCTGTGTTCGGCATCGGTGCCGACAAGGGCCGGGCCGCCGGCGCACGTTTCCTGACCGGCCATGTGGCCGGTGACTTCATCTGGTATGCGCTGGCGCTGACGTCCATCGTCGGCGCGTCCACCATCGGCGAAACCGTGTTTCGCGCGCTGGGCCTCATTTCCGGCGCCTATCTGATGTGGCTGGGCTTCTCCGCAATCCGCCATGCCGGGCGATCGACGGGGGAAGGGGAGGGCGGCATCGCGGCCGGGCGGCCGCTGATGCACGGTCTGGTGTTCGGCCTGACGAACCCCAAGTCCTATCCCGTGGCCGCCGCCATGTTCACTGCGCTGCTCGCCGGCAATGTCGCCGCCCTCGGCTGGCAGGCGCTGCCGGGCCTCATCATCATGGCCATCGTCGGCTCGGTGCTGGCCTACGGCGTGCTGGTGTTCGTGGTCGGGCTGCCGGCGTGCCGCCGGTTCTACCGCCGTTACGAGGCGTGGATCGTGCGCATCTGCGGCGCCATTTTTATTGCTTTCGGCGCCAGGTCGATCATCGACAGCCTTCGGCGCTGATAACCGGTCTGCAAATGTCCGCCTCTGTGCTCCGTCCGCCCCGGCGCGGCGTCGTCGCCATCGACGATGCCGAAGATCCGCGCATCGCCGATTACCGGTTCGTGCGCGAGCGCGATCTGGTAGGGCGCGAGGGTCGTTTTGTCATTGAGGGCGAGGTGGTGCTGGCGGTTGCTGCCCGCCAGAGCCGGTTCGCGCTGGTCTCGGTGCTGATCGCCGCCGACCGTGTGCCCCGCCTCGGCGATCTCATCGACGCGGTGCCGGCGGATGTGCCGGTGATGAGCGCGGCACCAAAAGTAATGGATGCCATCGTCGGCTTTCCCATCCATCGCGGCATCCTTGCCATCGGTCGCGCTCGCCCGCCGGAGGATGTCGCGGCGCTGCTGGCCGGCTTGCCGCCACGGGCGCTGGTGGTGGCGCTGGCGGGCCTTGCGAACCACGACAATGTCGGCGGTATCTTCCGCAATGCGGCCGCCTTCGGTGCCGATCTGGTGCTGCTGGACGACGAAAGCTGCGATCCGCTCTATCGCAAGGCGATCCGCGTTTCGGCCGGCGGCGTGCTGCGCGTGCCGTGGGTGCGCGTCGGCGGGACTGGCGACATGCTGGACAGGCTGGCGGCGGCCGGCTTCACCACGCTGGCCCTTTCGCCGGCGGGCCATGAGCGGCTGTGCGATCTGCCGCCGCTGCCCCGCGCCGCGCTGCTGCTGGGGGCCGAGGGGCCGGGCCTGCCGCAGGCGGTGCTGGCGCGCTGCCGCACGGTGACGATCCCGATGAGTGGCGGCTTCGATTCGCTCAACGTTGCCACCACCAGCGGCATCGCGCTGCATCACCTGCGCTTTGCGGCGGCCTGAGCCTCAGGCCGGGTCGTCGAGGCTGAATTCCTCGGTCTCGTCGTCATAGGCGAACAACTCGGCATAGCGCCCCCACGACACGATGGCCTTGAGCGAACGCTCGGAATAGTTCTCCGACATGTGATCGTCGAGCTGGTGCAGGAAACGCTTGGCCGGCGCGCGATGGCTGGGGCGCTCGTCGAGGACCGACTTGATGAGCGCGGCCAGCGGAATGCGCGCCACGAGGCGCTCACGGAACACGCGCTTGCGGGCATCGTTGCCCGATTCCACGAAATAGCGCCCGGTATCCGTCAGCAGTACGTCGCCGTCCGCCAGTTCGGCAAGGCCCAGCATCTGCAGCACTTCCACCACGGGGAAAAGCTCGTCGGCCTCCATCTGCAGGTCGTCGGCCAGATGGGGCAGGTCGGCGCGGCCGTTGTAGGGCTCGGCCGCGATTTCCTCCAGCAGGCCCGCCATGAGGTTGGTCGAGACGGCCGGCAGCGGGGTGGCAATGGTGGCGGTCGCGGCCTCCTGATGGCCGGCAAGACGGTTCTCGGCCGCCTCGCTCGCCCGGTTGGTCATGCGCGCGTAGATGTCGTCCACCATCTGGCGGAAAGCCGGATCGAGGCGGTTGCGCGGGTGGGGGAAGTCCACCTGAATCTCCGCCGCCACCCGGCCGGGATTGACCGAGAAGATCAGGATGCGGTCGCACATCAGCACCGCTTCCTCGATATTGTGGGTGACCATCAGGATGGATCCGATGGGCAGCTTGCCCTCGCCCCACAGTTCGATGATGTCGGTCCTGAGGGTTTCCGCCGTCAGCACGTCGAGGGCGGAGAACGGCTCGTCCATCAACATCAGCTTCGGATGGATGACGAGGGCGCGGGCCAGACCCACGCGCTGGCGCATGCCGCCGGACAGCTCCTTCGGATAGGCGTTCTCGAAGCCGTCGAGGCCGATCAGGTCGATGGCCTCCAGCGAGCGGCGGCGCCGCTCGGTGGCGGGCACGCCGAGAGCTTCGAGGCCCAGTTCCACATTCTCCAGCACGGTGAGCCAGGGGAACAGCGCAAAGCTCTGGAACACCATCGACAGCCCCTCGCAGGGGCCGGTCACCGGGCGGCCGCACCACTGCACGGCGCCGGAGGTGGGCGCGGAGAGGCCGGCGACGATGCGCAGCAGCGTCGACTTGCCCGACCCCGAGCGGCCGAGCAGGCCCACGATCTCGCCCTTGGAAATGGTGAGATCGACATTGTCGAGCACCACGTGCTCGCCCTTGTCGGCCTTGCGGAAGGCCTGCCGCACGCGCTTCAGGTCGACCAGCACGTTGCCGGAAGGGGCAGCAGGGGCTGCGGGGGCAGAGGCGGATTCGGTCGGCATGAAAGGCCTCTCAGTCGAGCCGGAGACGGCGCGCGGCATAGGCGAACAGCGGGTGCCACAGCAGCCGGTTGAACAGGATGACGAACAGCGACATCACCGCGATGCCGAGCACGATGCGCGGATAATCGCCCATGCTGGTCGCCTCGGCGATGTAGGCGCCGAGACCGTGGGCGGCGAGGTGGTCGTTGCCCCAGCTGGCCACCTCCGCCACGATGGAGGCGTTCCACGAGCCGCCCGAGGCGGTCAGCGCCCCGGTGACGTAATAGGGGAAGATGCCGGGCAGCATCACCTTGCGCCACCAGTTGAAGCCGCCGATGTGGAACGAGGCGGCCGCCTCCTTCAGGTCGTTGGGATAGGCGCTGGCGCCGGCGATGACGTTGAACAGGATGTACCACTGCGTGCCCAGAATCATCAGCGGGCTCAGCCAGATATCCGGGTTCAGGTCGAAGTGGACGATCGCCACCACGAAGAACGGAAAGGCGATGTTGGCCGGGAAGGCGGCCAGGAACTGGGCAATCGGCTGGGCAAATTCCGCCGCTCTGGGCCGCAGGCCGATCCACACGCCGACCGGCACCCAGACCAGCGTCGCCAGCATGATCAGCACCAGCACGCGGATGAAGGTGATGACGCCGAGGCCGAGGGTTTCCAGCACCTCCTGCAGGCCGAGTTCGGTGGCCACGAAGCGCACGATGAGGAACGTGGCATAGAGCGTGCCGGCCACCACGATGACCAGCCACAGCCTGTCGAAAAGCGGCGAGGTCCAGACCCGGCCGAGCGCCTCGCCCGCCGGCCGCGCCCGCCCGGCGCGGGGCGCCAGACGCAGGCTGGCGACGGTGCGCAGCACCATGCTGAGCGGCTCCAGCAGGCGCGCGAACAGACGGGTGCGCTTGACCGCATCCAGCACCCAGGAGCCGGGGGCCTGCCCGGAGGTGGAGGTCTCGAAGCGGAACTTCTCGCTCCACGCCACCAGCGGGCGGAACAGAAGCTGATCGTAGAGCAGGATGATGAACAGCATCGCCCCGACCGCCCAGCCGATGGCGGCCAGATCGCTGTGGTCGATGGCGAGCGCCACATAGGAGCCGATGCCGGGCAGGGTGTAGGTGGTGTCGCCGACCGAGATCGCCTCGGAGGCCACCACGAAGAACCAGCCGCCGGACATCGACATCATCGTGTTCCAGACGAGGCCGGGCATGGAAAAGGGCACTTCGAGGCGCCAGAACCGCTGCCAGGGGGTGAGGCGGAACGAGCGGCTGGCCTCAACGAGGTCGTTCGGCAGCGTCTTCAGCGACTGGTAGAAGCTGAAGGTCATGTTCCACGCCTGCGCGGTGAAAATGGCGAACACCGCCGCCAGTTCCACGCCGATGACCTGACCGGGAAACAGGTTCATGAACCCGACCACGGTGAAGGACAGGAAGCCCAGCACCGGAACCGACTGCAGGATATCGAGGAACGGGATCAGCACCATTTCCGCCCGCCGGCTCTTGGCGGCGATGGTGGCATAGACGAACGTGAACACCAGCGAGGCGGCGATGGCCGCCAGCATCCGCAGCGTGGTGCGCAGGCCGTATTCCGGCAGCATGGCGGGATCGAGCGAGATCGGCGTCTGCTCGATGGCGCTCAGCGGCACCAGCGTCTGCTCGGCACCGCGCGAGATCAGGATCAGCGTGCCGAACACCAGCACGAACGCGAACAGATCCCACAGGTTCGGCAGGTAGCGTCCGCCGGGCAGGCGCACGTTGGGAAAGTCGCGCATCATGGCTGGCATTCCGGGAGGGGAGCGTTGGGGCGGAGCGGCCGCCGCGGGCCGGGGCAGGTGGTCATCGGCGCGTGTCTTCCTCGCTCTGGGCCCACGCTCGCTCTGGGTCC
>DAIPYB010000185.1:0-5889 GCA_036782955.1 Pseudoxanthobacter sp.
CCCTGTCAGGCCGCCGCGCCGGTGGCCGTGTCGCTTCCCACAATATCCGCCTGCGTACCGCCCGGCCGGCTCAGAGCGGGCTTGCGAACAGGTGCTCGGTCTCCGTTCCGATTTCCTCGCAGAGCAGATCGGCCAGAATGCCACGATGGCAGTGTTCCGGGTGGCGCTCGAAGCACATCAGGCAGATCGGCCGGCCTTCGTCGCGCACGAAGCGGGAGAGATCCGCGAACTCCTTCACGGCTTCGGGTGTCTGCAGGTGCGCGTCGTAAATCTGCTTCATCTCGCCATAGCGTCCGGTGCGTGCGGCAAGGCGGCCTTCCGCCGGCGTGCCCAGCCGTCGCAGGTGAACGTAGCCGATGCCGCGCTCGGAGACCCCGGCCGCGATCTGGCTCTTGGCGAAGCCCGGCCGGCGCGAGGCCGCGACCGCGCGCACATCAACCAGCAGCCCCACGCCCGCCTCGCTCAGGGCATCGAGCACCGCCGGCTGGGTGACCTGTTCGTAACCGATGGTGAAAATCCGCATGATCCTGCTTCCGGTCCGGTTTTGCCCCGGCGCGCTAGCGCCTGACGATGCGGCCGCCCGCGACCGCACCGACGCCACCTTCGGCCGCGATGGCGTCCATGACAAGATTGGCCAGCCGCTGCCCGTCGGTCAGTCCGATGACCGTGGTGCCTTCGGCCAGCATGGTGTAGCCATCGCCGCCGGAAAGCAGGAAATCGATGCTGGCCACCGAATAGACCGCATCGGGATCGAGCGGCTTGCCGCCGGCGCTGGCCGAGACAACACGACTGCCGACGGGACGCGCCGGGTCGATGACCACCTCAAGCCCCGAGACCTGCGGAAAGCGACCTGACGGCTCGGGCAGCTTCGACAATCCCTGTTCCAGAGCAGCCAGAACCGCGCGCCCCTTCAGCTTTACCAGTACCATCGTGTTGCCGAACGGCAGTTCGGTCTGGATATCGCGCCGCCGCAGCATTGTTCCGGCCGGATAGACCGTGTTGGCACGAATGCCGCCGCCATTCAGGAGGGCGATTTCCGCGCCCACGGATTTCGCCATGATATCGGCGATGAGATCGCCGATGGCGGCCTCGCGCGTGCGCACCACGGCGGTGCGGCTATCGAGCTCGATGGCCGTGCGGCCGATATCGACATCGAGGGCGCGGGAAAGCGCACTCTCATAACCGGCAACGACCTCCGCCACGTCCGGGTCCGGCGTTACGGAAGGGGTATCGTAGATGCGGAACGACGGCGTCCACCGCACGGACCGCCTGCCGCCGCTTTCGCTCACCTTCACGATGAAATCGATGGCGGTGACATAGTTACCCTCCTCGCCGGATTCCACATGCAGGCTCACGCCGTCATATCGGATGGCGAGATCGTGGACGTGGCCGGTCAGCAGCACATCCACGATGCGTTGGTCGATGATGGCATCGTCCACCGAGCGGTCGGCGTGGGCCACGCCCACCACCATGTCGGCGCCGGCCTTGCGCAGTGCATCGGCTTCGCTGCGCAGGGTTTCGATGGTGGACAGGAACTTCAGGTCGCCGGGCTGCGACACCTCCGGCGTGCGTTCGAACGCGAGGCCGACGAAGCCCACCCGGACGCCACCGAGATCGCGGATCGTGCTCGGGTGGATCTGCGGCAGCACATTGCCCTGCGCATCGCGCATGTTGGCCGCGAAGACAGGAAACTGCGCTTCCGAAAGGCGCTCGAAAAATACCCGCTCGCCGAAATCGAACTCGTGATTGCCCGGTACGAACACATCCGGGCGGATCATGTTGGTCAGCCGCACGATGTGGGCGCCATGGTCGAAATTCGACATCAGCGATGGCGAGAACGTATCGCCGCCATGGGTGAAGACCACCGGCCCGCCGCGGGCGCGCTCCGCCCTGACCACGGCTGCAAGCTTGGGAAAACCGCCCCAGCCCTTTTCGTCGCCCATGCGGTAGATGTCGTTGACGTGGACGATGGTGAAGGTGGTGCCCGGCAGCGGCCCGTCTTCCGCTGCCCGAACGAGACCGGGCAGCAGCAACGCCCCCATACCGGCGCCAAGGCCGAGGCTCAGGGTTTCGCGGCGGGTCAGCTTCGGCATTGCGGGCGGCTCGGGCTTGCGGAAAACGGACAGGTGAGAGTGGGCGGAAGCCTAACTGTCCTTCCCGCTTTCCGACAATGCCATTGTGACGCGGCCTTCATGGCACGATACGCTTGCCGCGAAGGCCGGAGAGCCGGAATTGCCCGCCGATCAGCCCTCCTGCACGGGCGCCGGCGGGAGGAACGCCTGCAGCGTGCGGGTCGGGAAATCATAAATGCGACCGGTCTCGGTGAAATCCGGCGACAGCAGGGACAGAAGCGGTTCCACCAGCTCTCCAGGGGCCGGCAGCGTCATCGGGTCTTCGCCCGGCATGGCCTCCGCGCGCATGGCGGTACGCGTGGCGCCGGGATTGACCATCGTCACGCACACGCCTGCATGGGCAACCTCCGCCGCCCACGCCCGGCCCATGGCCTCCAGCGCCGCCTTGGTGATCGCATAGCCGCCCCAGAACGGTCGCCCGCGCCACGCCGCGCTGGACGACAGCAGGATGGCGCGACCGGCGGGTGCGGCCCGCAGCAGCGGGTCCAGAGCGTGGATCAGCCGCTGGTTGGCAACCAGATTGATGTGCAGCAGGGTACCGAGCGCCTGCGGCTCCAGATCGGCGACCGGGGTCAACGGCCCCAGAACGCCCGCGCTGGCGACGAAACAATCCAGCCGGCCCCATCGCTCTCCCAGCGCCCGGCCGAGACGGTTGAGAGCGGGATCGTCGCGCAGATCCACCGGCACCAGCGTCGGCGCTTCGCCGCCCGCAGCCCGGATCTCGTCGTCAAGCGCCTCGAGGGCGGCCACGTCGCGCGCCAGCGCCACCACATGGGCGCCGCGCCGGGCCAGTCCCAGCGCCAGAGCACGGCCGATACCGCGCGAGGCGCCGGTCACCAGAGCAATACGGCCGGCAAAATCACTGGCACCAGAGTTGCCGTGGCTGCCTGTTGCTGCGGCCGGCGGCGCCATGGCTCAGCTCGCCCGCGCCAGAAGCGGCTTGCGCCCAAGCTCTTCCTGACGGTCTGTCAGGCGGGTCGGGTAGTCGCCGGTGAAGCAGGCATCGCAGAACTGCGGCTGCTTCACATCGCGTCCGGCCTCGCCGACCGCGCGATAGAGCCCATCGATGGACAGGAAAGCGAGGCTATCCACCTTGATGAACTCAGCGATCTCCTCCACCGACATGCGCGAGGCGATCAGCTTGCTCTTTTCCGGGGTGTCGACGCCGTAGAAACAGGAATCGGTCGTCGGCGGGCTGGCGATGCGCATGTGCACTTCGGTCGCCCCGGCATCGCGCACCATCTCCACGATCTTGAGCGAGGTGGTGCCGCGCACGATGGAATCGTCGATCAGCACCACGCGCTTGCCTTCCAGCATGGCGCGGTTGGCGTTGTGCTTCAGCTTCACGCCCATGCGGCGGATTGAATCCGTCGGCTGGATGAAGGTACGGCCGACATAGTGATTGCGGATAATGCCAAGCTCGAACGGCAACCCGGCTTCCTGCGCATAGCCGATGGCGGCCGGCGTGCCTGAATCCGGCACCGGAACCACCAGATCGGCCGGGGCCGGGTTCTCCCGCGCCAGTTCGGCGCCGATGCGCTTGCGCACGGAGTAGATGTTGCGCCCTTCCACGATGGAATCCGGACGGGCGAAATAGACATATTCAAAGATGCAGAAGCGCGGACGGGCCGGCTGGAAGGGCCGCAGGCTCTCCATGCCGCTCTCGGTGATGACCACCAGTTCGCCCGGTTCGATATCGCGCACATAATGGGCGCCGATGATATCCAGCGCGCAGGTCTCGGAGGCCAGCACATAGGCGCCGTCGAGCTGGCCCAGCACCAGCGGCCGCACGCCGAGCGGATCGCGGCAACCGATCATGCCGCCGCCCCACAGCGCGACGATGGCATAAGCCCCCTCGATCTGGCGCAGAGCATCCACCAGCCGGTCGATCAGCGGACCGCGGTTGGACGTGGCGATGAGGTGGATGATGGTCTCGGTGTCAGAAGTGGACTGGAAGATCGACCCCCGCCCCTGCAGCGTGCGCTTCAGCACCCGCGCATTGGTCAGGTTGCCGTTGTGGGCCACCGCGAAGCCGCCGCCCGCGAATTCGGCGAACATCGGCTGCACATTCTGCAGCACCGGCGCACCGGTGGTGGAATAACGCGTGTGGCCGATGGCGTTGCGGCCGCGCAGACGCTCGATGATCGAGGGATGGGTAAACACATCGCCGACGAGGCCGATGTGGCGCTCCAGAAAGAAGTCGCTGCCATCGCACGACACGATACCCGAGGCTTCCTGCCCGCGATGCTGCAGGGCATGAAGGCCCAGCGCGGTCAGCGCGGCGGCTTCCTCGTGGCCGAAGACGCCGAAGACGCCGCATTCCTCATGCAGATGATCGCCGTCGAACGGGCGGCCCGGCCCCGTCGCTGCGGTGCCGTCCGGCACGGTATCGTCCTGCGCGGTGTTGTGGTGGTGAGTGCCCATCGTCATCCGTCGAACTGTCCCGCCGCCTGTGACCGGAGCGGATTCCTCTCGCCCGGCCCGCCGGAGCCTCTCCTGCCCCGACCCAGAAATCCGGCCCAGCTCTCTGCCGGGTCCGGCCCGTTTTCGCGGCTCCGGCCCGGACGTGCCGTGCCCGACACGCCCCGCCGCCGCGAAAGCCCGAATCTCCCGCATCCGGCCGTGGCCGGTGCCCTCCGGTTCGTTCCGCCAGCCTCACGGCGCGGAACCGACCGGGCATCGGGGCATGAAAGCCCGTCAATACGAACAACGCCCCGGTGCACCTCGGTGCGCCAGGGCTATTCGGTGTTCACTGCGGATCGCCGCTTTCGCGCGCTCCCTGCTTGCCGGCGGACGAAACGCGAGGCATCGCCCGTGCCTTCCGCAACTGGCGCCCCGCGAGGCCGGATGCGACCTTGCAAGACTGGCATTGCTCTAGCCGGCAAACGGCGCGGCGTCGATATCCCTTCCGTCGCACCCTGCCATGCGGGCTGTGCATTCCGCCGGAGGCATCATCATGCCACGGAGCGGCCCGCAAGGGCAGACGGAAAGCGCCACACGGGCGCTTTCCGGATCGCCATTCTCACTGCGCCGGCTGGGGGGCGGCCGGCACGGGTGCCTGGGTGGGCGCCGCGGGCTTCTGGCCCTGGCTGTCGCTCGACTGGATCAGCTGATCGAGGCTCTGGCGCGAGTTCGTGCCATAGGCCGGGTCAGCCGGCGCGGCGGTGCCACGGGTCTCGCCCTCCGCGCCTTCCGGCGCCGGCGCCTTGGCTGCGCCGGGCAGAACATCGCCGAAGGTGCCGCCGAGACGCTCGCGCAGCACTTCGTCGGGATTGGAGGGCAGCAGCGCCATCAGGCGGCCGCCAAGCTCGTCCAGCATCACCTTGGAGCGCGCGTCGGCGACCCACACCGGCTGCTTGGCCACGGGCACCAGCCAGTTGAAGAACAGCATCGCCACCACGACCAACAACAGGCCGCGCGCCGCGCCGAACACGAAGCCGAGCGCGCGGTCGATGACGCCGACGCGGCTGTCGATCACGAAATCGGAGATCTTCATGGTGATCACGCTGACGACGATCAGCGTGACGAGGAAGATGCCGGCGATGGTCGCCGCCATCGCCAGATGCGGGTTCTTGACGTAGGTCTGCGTCACCGGCAGCAACTGGCCGTAGAACGCATAGGCAGCCACGGCAGCCGCCACCCACGAGGCGATGGACAGCACCTCGCGCACGAAGCCGCGCACCATCGCCAGAACGGCAGAAAGAAGTGTTACGACGAGGACGACCCCGTCGAGAGCTGTGATCGACATTGGTCGGAT
>DAIPYB010000186.1:0-5879 GCA_036782955.1 Pseudoxanthobacter sp.
AGACATCGCGCGCGGCCTGTCGGCCGAGGCGGCGGTGGAAAAGGAACAATCCGCCGCCCGAGCCCGCCTGCAACAGGTGGAAGACGCCTATCTGCGCGAAAGGCTGAACGATCTGGATGACCTGTCGAACCGGCTTTTGCGCATCCTGACCGGCCAGGGGCAGGATACCGGCGCGCAGATGCCCGAAGACCCGATCCTGATCGCGCGCAATATCGGCCCGGCCGAGCTTCTGGACTACGACCGGGACCGGCTGCGCGGTCTGGTGCTGGAGGAGGGCGGGCCGACCAGCCACATCTCCATCGTGGCCAAGGCGCTGGGCATCCCCACCGTGGGACAGGTGGCGACCGTGGTGTCGCTGGCCGAGGCGGGCGACACCATCATCGTCGACGGCGAAATGGGCTCGGTGCACCTGCGGCCGCCGCAGGATGTCGAGAATGCCTTCGCCGAGCGCGTGCGCTTCCGGGCGCGCCGGCAGGCGGGCTATCGCCGCCTGCGCAACCGCCCGGCCGTGACCAAGGACGGCCACGCCATCAACCTGCATCTCAATGCCGGCCTGCTGGTGGACATGCAGCATGTGGAGGAAACCGGGGCGGCGGCCATCGGCCTGTTCCGCACGGAACTGCTGTTCATGGTTTCGCAGCGCCTGCCGAGGGTGTCGGAGCAGGAGGCGATCTACCGGCAGGTGATCGAGGCGGCCGGCGACCGGCCCATCAATTTCCGCTCGCTCGACATCGGCGGCGACAAGCTGTTGCCCTATCTGCGCTCGGAGGAAGAGGAAAACCCGGCCCTCGGCTGGCGCGCCATCCGGCTCGGCCTCGACCGGCCCGCATTGATGCGCACCCAGATCCGCGCTCTGCTGATGGCCGCGGCCGGGCGGGAACTGCGGCTGATGTTCCCCATGGTCACGACCGTGAAGGAATACCGCACCGCCCGCGCCATGGTGGATCGCGAACTGCGCCACCTGCGCCGTCACGGCCATCCGCTGGCCGAGACCATCCGCTATGGCGTGATGATCGAGGTGCCGTCGCTGCTGTTCGAGCTGGATGAACTGCTGGAGGAGGTGGATTTCATCTCCGTCGGCTCCAACGACCTGTTCCAGTTCATGACGGCGGCCGACCGCGGCAACACCCGGGTGTCGGGCCGCTACGATCCGATCTCGGTGCCGTTCCTGCGCGTGCTGCGCCTGATCGTGGAAAAGGCCGACGCGCTGCATGTGCCGGTGTCGCTGTGCGGCGAGATGGCCGGCAACCCGCTGTCGGCCATGGTGCTGATCGCGCTGGGGTTCCGCACCATTTCCATGCCGCCGGCGTCGATCGGCCCGGTGAAGGACATGCTGCTCAGCCTCGATGTGGGCCGGCTGCGCGCCCGCCTGCTGCCGCGGCTGGAGCCGGGCTGCTGGAACGGCGACCTGCGGGCCGTGGTCCGCGCCTATGCCGAGGAAAACGAGATCCCCGTCGGATGATCGCTGCCGAGAAACTCGATGCACTGGTCGGTCGCCTTGCGGTGATCGAGGACCAGCTTGCCAGCGGGCCCGATGCGGACACGCTGGTGAAGCTTTCGCGCGAGCATGCCGAACTGACGCCGGTGGTCGGCGCCATCACCGCGCTGCGCCGGGCAGAGCGGGAACTGGCCGATCTGGATGCCCTTGCCGCAGACCCGGAAATGGCCGCGCTGGCGGAAGCCGAGCGGCCGCAGCTTGAGGCCGGCGTTGCCCGGCTGGCCCATGAAATCCGGCTGGCGCTGATCCCGAAGGACGAGGCCGACGCCCGCAGCGCCATTCTGGAAGTGCGCGCCGGAACCGGCGGCGACGAGGCGGCGCTGTTTGCCGGGGATCTCTTCCGCATGTACCAGCGCTATGCGGAGGCCCGCGGCTGGCGGGTCGATGTCATGTCGGCGAGCCCCGGCGAGGCCGGCGGCTTCAAGGAGATCATCGCCGAGGTCAACGGGGCGGGCGTGTTCGCACGCCTCAAGTTCGAATCGGGCGTGCACCGGGTGCAGCGCGTGCCCGCGACGGAATCGGGCGGGCGCATCCACACCTCCGCGGCCACCGTGGCCGTGCTGCCGGAGGCCGAGGAGGTGGATGTCGCGCTGGACCCGGCCGACCTGCGGATCGACCTCTACCGCTCGTCGGGCGCCGGCGGGCAGCATGTGAACACAACCGATTCGGCGGTGCGCATCACCCATGTTCCTACCGGCACCGTGGTTGCCGTGCAGGACGAGCGCTCCCAGCACAAGAACCGGGCCCGTGCCATGACGCTGCTGCGCGCGAAGCTCTATGAGGCTCTGCGCGCCCGCGCTGATGCCGCCCGCTCCGCCGCCCGGCGCGGGCAGGTCGGCAGCGGCGATCGCTCCGAACGCATCCGCACCTATAATTTCCCGCAAGGGCGCGTCACCGATCACCGCATCAACCTGACCCTCTACAAGCTGCCGGAAATCCTGTCCGGCGAGGCGCTTGACGAGGTGATCGATGCGCTGACGGCGGAGCACCAGGCCGCGCTGCTGGCCGAGGAAGCATGAGCATCGTTCCCCCCGCCCTGACGGCGCAGGCGCTGCTGCAACTGATTCGGGAGCGTTTCCGCGCGGCGAATCTTGAAACCGCCGATCTCGACGCCCGCCTGCTCGTGGCCGAGGCGCTGGGCACCACCCCGCAACGCCTTCTGCTGGGCGACGGGCAGGCTGTGGACAAGGCTGCCCTGCAGCGCGTCGAAGACTATGCCAACCGCCGCCTTGCCGGCGAGCCGGTCGGGCGCATCCGGGGGAGGCGGGCCTTCTGGGGGCATGAATTCCGCCTCAATGCCGATATGCTGGAGCCGCGCCCGGACACCGAGACGGCGGTGGAAGAGGCGCTTGCGCTTCTGCCCGATCCGGCGGCGGCGTTCGTGATGGCGGATCTCGGCACTGGCACCGGCGCCATTCTCGTGGCGGTGCTTTCCGAGCGGCCGCGCGGTCGTGGCTTCGGGCTGGACCTTGCCAAAGGCGTGCCCAGTCTGGCGCGGGCCAATGCGGATGCCGCCGGTGTCGGCGACAGAGCTTTGTTTTTACGGGGCAATTTCGGGCTGTTGCCCTTTTCCGGCCTCGATCTGGTGGTTTCCAATCCACCTTATATTCCCGATGCAGACATCGGTGGCCTCTCGGCCGAGGTTCGCCTGCATGACCCTGTGCGCGCCCTTGCCGGGGGAGCGGATGGTCTCGATGCCTATCGCGCGCTCCTGCCCGCCGCTTTCGCAGCGCTGAAGCCGGGCGGCTGGATCGTGCTGGAGATCGGGCTTGGGCAGGCGGAAGATGTCGGTGCGCTGGCGCAGGCCGCCGGATTCGCCGCGCCCCGCCTGCGCGCCGATCTCGCGGGTCGCGTGCGTGTCGTGGCGGCGCAGCGGTTGTAATTCGAATAGAAAAGGCTGCCGAAAACCCTTGGAAAACGCAGGCGAAGCAGCTAACGTCCGTTCAGCCGAAGCATCGCAGAGACGATTGCAGCCCGTTGGGGGGCGCTTTCAGCCGGATGGCTATCGGACGGAGCGGATGATCGGGTCCGCATGTTTGCTCTCGGAAACAGGGTTTTTGGTGTCGGCACGGGGCCGGCTGCCGTGGGCTTGAACTTGAACAGGCGATCCGTGGCGAACCCGCGTTCGACTCCTCCGGAACACCGGGGTTGAGGCAGCGGGTTATCGGGCGATTCTGCGGGCCGGCGGCGCTGTGTCGCGCTGCCCGCGGTTGCGGAGCGTGTTTTGCGCTGGCCGGGTGCGGGTGTCCCCTAACCGGGCATTGTGGACGGAAGCGCAAAGCGAAGGCGCGGCACGAACGGACGGTTTTCGTTTGCCCGGCGGGGCAAACGGGGCAGGCAGGGGTGCCGTGACCGGCCGCCGGAGCGGGGGCCGGGTCTGGATGAGGCTTTTGCCGTCATCCACGCGACGGGGGCGATTTTTTAATGACCATCGATCGGCCGCGGTTGTGGCCGAACGGGCGGAAGGCGGGGCTTCGCTGCGGCGGGGCCGGCTTTTGCGGACCGGCCTTGCAAGAGGTCCGGTGCGGGCCGCCTGAACGGGCGATGCCGCAGGCGCGGCGGGCCCTTCCTTAAGAGAAGCGATCGGATGAGACAGGGAAATCCCAACAAGCGCCTGCGCGGCAGGAACGGCAACAACAATAACAATAATAATAACAACAACCGCAAGGGGCCGAATCCGCTGACGCGGACTTATGAGTCCAACGGCCCTGATGTAAAGATCCGCGGGACCGCTCTCCATATTGCCGAGAAATACGTTCAGCTCGCGCGCGATGCGCAGGCTTCCGGCGATACGGTGACGGGCGAGAACTATCTCCAGCACGCCGAGCACTATTACCGCATCATCGCGGCGGCTAACGCTACGTCGCCCAATCCGGTGTTCATCCGCTCGGAAGAAGATATCGCCGGCGACGACGATTTCGAGGCCGTGCCGGTTCGCGCGGAGCCGCGCGCCGAGAACAACCGGTCCGATAACGGTTATCGCGGAGACAACGGCGGTCGCGGCGATCATAACCGCAATGACGGCAATCGTGGCGGCGATGCGCCCTATCAGCGTCCGATGCGCGGTTCCCGACACGATCGGCTGGTGTTCAACAACGGCGACCCCACCGTGCCCGGCCTCGGTCCGCAGCCTGTGGTGAGCCCGCCGCGCTTCGCGCCGGAAAGCGCGCCAGCCCCGGCTGTCGCGGATGTTGCCGAGGAAGCCCCCGTTGCCGTCGTCGAAGCTGCTCCGGTGATTGTCGAGGCCGCGCCGGTCGTCGACGAGGCGGAGGCCGTTGCCCCGCGCCGCACGCCGCGCGCCCGCGTCGCGCGGGCACCGCGCACGCCGCGCGTGCCGGTGGTCGAGGAGCCCGCCGTCGTGCCGGAGGCTGTCGAGGCTGCCGGTG
The DNA here is from genome assembly GCA_036782955.1 of Pseudoxanthobacter sp. Taxonomy (GTDB): domain Bacteria; phylum Pseudomonadota; class Alphaproteobacteria; order Rhizobiales; family Segnochrobactraceae; genus Pseudoxanthobacter. The sequence goes on from DAIPYB010000186.1 coordinate 4,885, forward strand.
AAGATGTCGGCGAGGAATCGATTGCTGCGGGCGAGGACAATCCGCGCCCCCGTCGCCGGGTGCGTGGCAGCCGGGGGCGGGGCCGCCGTTCGGAGGCTTCCGGCGAGGCCGGGGCCGAGCCGGCGGTGCCGGCCGAGACCGAATAAGGCCGGCGGACGCAAGCCGCGTCCGCATGCTTTTTCTTCCGATCCGCGAAGGGCTTCGGCCTTGAAGGCTCCGGCTTTCAGGGCCGGGGCCCTTTGGCGTTTTGCGGGCCGGAAAAGAAAATCGTTGTTTCCATCCGCTGCCCTCTTCCGTTGCTGATCTGCAACACCATATGACGATCAGCGCCCGCCCAAGGCGGCGCTCGCGGAGGCCGGAAGCCGGCTCCGTGATCCGCGACGCCCGTCATGCCTCAAGGGTGACGGGGCGGGAAGGAGAGACGCACATGAATTTCGAAACCTATACCGAGCGCGCCCGGGGCTTCATCCAGTCGGCCCAGACCGGGGCTCTGGGGCAGGGGCATCAGCAGTTTCTGCCGGAGCACCTGCTGAAGGTTCTGCTGGATGATCCGGAAGGTCTGGCCTCGGGGCTGATCGAGCGCGCCGGCGGCAACGCCCGTGCCGCGCTGAACGCCACCGAGCAGGTGCTGGCAAAGCTGCCGAAGGTTTCCGGCGGCAACGGCCAGCTTTATCTGGCCGCCCCCACAGCCCGCGTGTTCGAGGCGGCCGAGCGCCTTGCCAAGAAGGCCGGCGACAGCTTCGTCACCGTGGAGCGCCTGTTACTGGCGCTGGCGAGCGAGGCGGAAACCGAGGCTGCGAAGATTCTGAAGGACGCCGGCGTAACGCCCGCCAAGCTGGAGGCGGCGATCGCCGACCTGCGCAAGGGCCGGACTGCCGACAACGCCTCCGCTGAAAGCGCCTATGACGCGCTGAAGAAATATGCCCGCGACCTGACCCAGACGGCCCGCGACGGCAAACTGGATCCGGTGATCGGGCGCGACGAGGAAATCCGCC
>DAIPYB010000187.1:0-5873 GCA_036782955.1 Pseudoxanthobacter sp.
ACGGAAACCTCGGCGCAGGTTTCCCGCCGCACGAGCTGGTTAAGGCGGCGGGCCAGTTCGCCCTCGTCGGCCTTGGCGTAAGAGGCATGCAGCATCTCGGCCACCGCCAGCCCCAGCACCCGGTCGCCGAGAAACTCAAGCCGCTGATAGCTTTCGCTGACAGCCTGAGAGCCGGTAACCGCGCTCGGGTGCGTCAGCGCCCGCGTGATCAGCCGCCGGTCCGAGAAGGTGTGGCCAAGGGCTTTTTCCAGCGCCGCCACCCGGCGCTCCTGCAACTGAATCATAGCATCGTGAAAATACGGCCCCAGCGCACGTCCGTCGGCCACTTCCAGACCTTCCACGCGCCCTGATCGCCATCGATTGAGAAGAAGATCACCTGTGCCTTGCCGACCAGATTCTCGAACGGCACATAGCCCACATGGTCCAGCACACGGCTGTCGGAGGAGTTGTCGCGGTTGTCGCCCATCATGAAATAGTGGCCGGGCGGCACCGTATAAACCTGCGTATTGTCCCAGAAGCCGTTGGGGTCGAGATCGAGCACGTCATAGCTGACCCCGTTCGGCAGGGTCTCGCGGAAACGGGGAATGCTGCGCTCGACGCCGAACTGGTCGTGATCGGTGTAGAAGCCGTCCGCCACCTTCGGCACAGCCACGTCGTTGATGTAGAGCACGCCGTCCTTCATCTGGATGCGGTCGCCCGGAAGGCCGATCACACGCTTGATGTAGTCCGTCGAATTATCGGTCGGCAGCTTGAAGACGACGATATCGCCGCGCTTCGGCTCGGATGCCAGCACCCGCCCCTCGAACGGCACGAGGCCGAAAGGGAACGAATAGCGGCTGTAGCCGTAGGAATATTTCGACACGAAGATGTAATCGCCGATAAGCAGCGTATCCATCATCGAGCCGGACGGGATGTTGAACGGCTGGAACAGGAAGGTGCGCACAACAAGCGCCAGCAAAAGCGCCTGAAGGACGATCTTCGCGGTATCCCAGAGACCGCCCTTGGTTTCCGTCTTGTGCGTTGCCAACGGTCCACTCGCCGGTTGTTGCTGTGTCACGACCCAGAAAGTCCGCCTGTCAGAAAAGAAGCTCCCGCCACGGCGGATCGGAAACCGCCACGGGACAGGATATCGTTGCTGCCGCCCAGACCCGGCCCGGCCGGGCCACGCGCGGCCGGTTAATGCTCTACCCTGCTTTAGCGGCTGAGGGAAAGGCCCCTTCGCCGCCCTGCCCGCCCGCCCCGGCGCGACGACAGGTCTTGCTCAGCGCGCGGGCCAGTCCTGCGGCCACGCGCTGATGACCACGAAGGCCTGTGCCAGCGGGCCATCGTCGGTCATGGTCAGGTCGATGCGCGCGGAAAAGCCCGGCGGGGTCATGGCCGCCAGCCGGTCCGCGGCACCGCCGCTCAGAATCATTGTCGGCTGGCCGCTCGGACGGTTGACGACCCCCATCTCCCGCCACGCCACGCCCATGCTGACGCCCGTTCCCAGTGCCTTGGAACAGGCTTCCTTGGCGGCCCATCGCTTGGCATAGGAAGCCGCCCGCGCCGCCCGGCCATCGGACTTTTCCTGCTCGGTCTGCGTGAAAACCCGGTTGGTGAAGCGCGGACCGAAACGGCCGAGGGTGGCCTCGATGCGGCGTATGTCGATGAGGTCGGAACCGATGCCGATGATCACGACCGCGCCTCCCCGGATAATGAGGCCGGCGAGGCGGCCTCATGGGCGCCGATCTCGCGGGTTGCGGCCTCGTGGACGCCGCTGTCGGCGCCGTGCAGCCCGGCACGCACGGCAGCGCTCATCGCCTCGCGTTTCGCCTGCAGCCGCTCCTCCTGCCGCCGGCGGAAGGCCGCGACGGCAAGGCGTGTCGCGCCATAGGCAATCGCCGCGCAGGCAAGCCCGATCGGCAGGGAGCCGACCATCATCGGCTCGATGACCGGCCAGATATCGCGCAGCGAATAAGTCGTCAGCTTGGCGGCGAGGTCGGCAGGATGAAAGCTGCCGAGATCCGGCGCCTGTCCGAAGCCATGCTCCAGAATGAAACGGCCGAGCTGCCAGGTCGAGGCCCAGATAATGGGAAAGGAAATCGGATTGCCGAACCACGTCGCCAGCACGGCGGCGATGACATTGCCGCCCAGCGCCCATGTGATGGCGCTGGCCAGCAGGATGTGCAGCCCCAGAAAAGGCGTGCAGGAAACGAACACGCCGGCTGCCGTTCCCACCGCGATGGCGTGCGGCGTCGCCCGCAGGCGCAGGATACGCTTCGCCATGTAATAGAACGACCGCCGCCACGAGCGCGCGGGCCAGGCGGCAACGCGCACGCGCTGCTGCCACGTCAGGGGATGGCGGCGACGAAACAGCAAGGCGCCCCCTTATCCGCTTCAGGCCAGACCGCGGCTGCCGGGCTTCACCGCCGGCAGTGCCGCCAGTTCAGGCGGCAGGGCATCGGGCGAATAGGCCGGCACCTCGTAATCGGCCAGCGCGATCAGCGGCACGCCGACATCGGCCTTGCCGGCCGACCGGTCGATGAGGCAGGCCGCGGCCACCACCTCAAGACCGATGGCCCGCACCGCTTCCACCGTCTCGCGGATCGAAAGGCCCGTGGTGACGATATCCTCGATGATGACGACGCGGGCGCCCTTCTCGATCTCGAAGCGGCGCAGGCGGAACCTGCCGTCCTCGCGCTCCACCCACACGGCCGGCACGTCCAGATGGCGCGCCGTCTCATAGGCCGGGATGATGCCGCCGACGGCCGGCCCCACGACATAGTCGATCCGACCCGGCACCTCGGCGCGAATGCGATCTGCCAGAGCCCGGCACAGCGTCTCGGTCGCAGCCGGATGCATGAACACGCGCGCCTTCTGCAGGAAGATCGGGCTGCGCAGGCCGGAACTCAGGATGAAATGCCCCTCCAGAATCGCCCCGCAGGAGCGGAAAACGGAGAGAACTTCATCGCGCGTCATGCCCATGGTCTTTTATCTCTCGTTGTTTCGTTCGTTCAGCCGTTCACGCGGACCACGTTGGTCACCGTGGGCAGGCCGCGCACCTGCGAGATGATGCGATTGAGGTGCTTCAGGTCGAACACCTCCAGATCGATCATCATGTCGTGCGCGTCGGAGCCTTTGCGAACCATCTTGATGTTGTCGATGTTGCCCAGCGTTTCGCCGACCGCACGGGCGATATTGGCCAGAGATCCGGGCTCGTTGATGGCAGAAACCATGATCCGCGCCGGAAAACGCTCGTTGGATGCCGGATCGATCTCCCAGCGCACGTCGATCCAGCGGTCGGGCTCGTCGTCGAACGCCTTCAGGCTCGGCGACTGGATCGGATAGATGGTCACGCCCTCGCCCGGCGTCAGGATACCGACGATGCGATCCCCCGGCACGGCACCGCCATCGGGGGCGAAGCGCACCGGCAGGTCGCTCTCAAGGCCGCGGACCGGCAGTGAACTCTTGCCTTCGCCGGCGGCGGCCTTGCTGGCCGTGCGCCCGGCAGCCTCGCTCGGCGACTGGTAATCCGGGTAAATCGCCTTCAGCACGTCGTCGGAATTGGCCTCGCCGCGCCCGACCGCCGCCAGCAGGTCGCCGACATTGGAGTGGCCGAGGCGGGCGACCGCCCCCTCCAGCAGGTCGGCAGAAAGCGCCCGTCCGGCGCGCTCGAACGCCCGCTCCAGAATGTGGCGTCCCAGCCCGCCATATTGCCGCCGCACGGCCTCCCGGGTGGCACGGCGGATGGCAGCGCGCGCCTTGCCGGTGATGGCGATCTGCTCCCAGGCAGCCGGCGGCGTCTGCGCCTTGGAGCGCACGATCTCCACCTCGTCGCCGTTGGAAAGCGTCGTCATCAGCGGCATCACGCGGCCGTTGATCTTGCAGCCCACGCAGGTGTTGCCGACATCCGTATGCACCGCATAGGCAAAATCGATCGCGGTGGCGCCGCGCGGCAGCGCGATCAGCCGGCCCTTCGGGGTGAAGCAGAACACCTGATCGTGGAAAAGCTCCAGCTTGGTGTTCTCAAGGAATTCTTCCGGTGTATCGCCCTCGCTCAGGAGGTCGATCGTGCGGCGCAGCCACTCATAGGCACGGCTTTCCTCGGTCACCTTCGTGATATTGCGACCGCCGGTCTTGCCATCCTTGTAGAGCGCATGGGCGGCGATGCCGTATTCCGCCAGCCGGTGCATCTCCGCAGTGCGGATCTGCAGCTCGACGCGCTGGCGGGAAGGCCCCACGACCGTTGTGTGCAGGGAACGATAATCGTTCTGCTTAGGCGTGGAGATATAGTCCTTGAAACGGCCCGGAACGCTCGGCCAGGTCGTGTGGACCACGCCAAGGGCCGCGTAGCAGTCTTCCACTTCCGGAACGAGGATGCGGAATCCGTAGATATCGGACAATTGCTCGAAGGCGACCGACTTGCGCTGCATCTTCGAGAAGATGGAATAGGGCCGCTTCTGTCGTCCCTTGACCTCGGCCTTCAGGCCATGCTCGTCGAGACGGCGGGTCAGGTCGGCCTCGATTTCGCCGATCAGCCCTTCGTTGCGTTTGGACAGCGCCTCCAGCCGCTCGGCAATGGTCGCGGCAGCTTCCGGGTTGAGGTTGCGGAAGGACAGGTCCTCCAGCTCCTCGCGCATCGCCTGCATGCCCATGCGCCCGGCCAGCGGCGCATAGATATCCATCGTTTCCTCGGCGATGCGCCGCCGCTTGTCCACGGGCACGAAATGGAGCGTGCGCATGTTGTGCAAACGATCCGCCAGCTTCACCAGCAGCACGCGCACGTCGTCGGCGACCGCCAGCAGCAGCTTGCGGAAATTTTCCGCCTGCTTTGCCTTGCGGGTGATGAGATCGAGACGCTTGATCTTGGTCAGGCCATCGACGAGCTTGCCGATTTCCTCGCCGAACATCTGGTCGATCTCGGCCCGGGTGGCGTCGGTATCTTCGATGGTGTCATGCAGCAGCGCGACGGCGATGGTGGCATCGTCGAGCCGCATGTTGGTCAGGATCGCCGCCACTTCGAGCGGATGGGAGATATAGGGATCGCCGGAGGCGCGCTTCTGGGCGCCATGCTTCTGCATGGCGTAGACATACGCCTTGTTCAGCAGCGCCTCGTCGGCATTGGGGTTATAGCGCGTCACCCGCTCGACGAGTTCATATTGACGCATCATGCCTCAAGCGCCCTCCGGAGGCTCCTGCCCGCGATTGCCGGAGACCGCAAGCACCGGAGACCGCAACTGGCCGGGCCACCCCCGCCCGTTCGAAACGCCGGCCCCGCCGGCAGGAAAAGCCACCGGCAGGCGCCCTGCAGGCGCCCGCACGAGTGGCTTCGTCTTCAGTTTCGCAGTTTTTGCGCGCTCACAGCCGGAAATTCTGAAATCCGGCAACGGCAGCCCGCCACGGCGAAAAAGACCGGCACCGACCGCCGGTGCGGCCGGTCGTGAACCGATCCGGATACGATGCCCGATTCGCGGCCATGCCGACAGAACGGGCAGCGATCCGGAATCAGATTTCCTCGGTCTTTTCCGGAGGCACCAGACCTTCCAGCGCCTTCAGCAGGTCTTCTTCCGAAATGCGGTCATACGCGGGATCGGAATCGTCATCGGCGTCCGGAGAGGACGACGCCACCAGCGGCACCACTTCCTGTTCCGGCTCATCGACTTCGACATATTTCTGCAGCGAATGGATCAGATCTTCCTTCAGATCCTCCGGCTGCACGGTCTCATCGGCGATTTCACGCAGGGCAACGACGGGATTCTTGTCGTTGTCGCGGTCGATCGTGAGGGGCGAACCGCTCGAGATCATGCGCGAACGATGGCTGGCGAGGAGAACCAGCTCAAACCGATTGTCGACCTTGTCGATACAATCCTCGACGGTCACACGGGCCATCGGTT
>DAIPYB010000188.1:0-5865 GCA_036782955.1 Pseudoxanthobacter sp.
ACCTGTATCTGCGCCAGCACCTGATCGGCAAGGTGCGGGAAAAACGCCGCCATGCCATGCGGTTCGTGGCATCGCGCCAGTTGCGCCGGCTGAAGGCTGGCCTGAGCGGTCGTCACTGGCTGCTGCCGAAGGAATTCGACGCCCGCCGCCTTGACGACATGCAACTGATTTCCGGGCATGTCGGGCTCAACGACATGCCCGTTACGCGCCGCCGCGCGCTGCCGCTGACGCTGCTGCGCGACCCGGTCGACCGCTTCGTATCGTCGTTCCATTTCTTCCGTTCGGTGGCAGCAGCGGAAAATCCGCCGCCGACGCACAAGTCACCGCGCCTTCTGACGTGGTCGATCGACGATTACGTGGCGTGGCTTGCCGACCGCGGCGAACATAATGCGTTCAACGTGCAGTGCCTGTTCCTCAGCGGGACGGCACGCTTCGAAGCCGCGCGCAAGGCTGTCGACGAGAAGATCTTCATGGCTGGCGTCCTCGACCAGATCGACGACTTCCGCCTGGCTCTCGGCGAGGCAATCGGGCTGGGCCCGGTGCCGGCGCGCCGGGAGAAAGTGGGCGCCGCCCGCGAAAAGGCAGCCCCGCCGAAGCCGGCGACGCTGGACACCATCCGCCGCCTGTCAGCGCAGGATATCGCGCTGACCGACCATGTCCGCGCGGCTTTCGCCGCCTCGTCGTTCTGCCGGGCGGCCGCGGCGGCATCGTGGAGGGGGCGGCGGGCCGCAGGCCGCTGAACGCTCCCCCGGCGATCAGGCCGCCACGGCGCGCGCGCCCGCGCCGGCTTCGCCATCGGCGCATTGGCCGGGCAACTCGACCTCGACAGTGGCGTGGGTGATGCGGAAGCGGCTGCGCAGCCGCTCCTTGACAGCCGCCACGACCGCCGGCCCCTCGGCCTCCGTTTCCACCACCACATGCAGCGTGGCGTGCAGGCGCTCCTCGCTGATGAGCCACGAATGCACGTGGTGCACTTCGCGCACGCCGGGAATGGCGCGTACCAGATCGTCGGCGATCTGCGGCCCCTCGCTGCCCTCCGGCGCGCCTTCCAGCAGGATATGCGCGGAATCGCGCAGCAGGCTGGCCGTCGCCCGCAGCAGGAGCAGCCCGACCAGCAGTGACAGCAGCGGGTCGATCATCACGAACCCGGTGAACCAGATGACAATGGCGGCGACAATGGCCGCAATCGAGCCGAGCATGTCGCCGGCCACGTGCAGCAGCGCCCCGCGGATGTTGAGATTGCGCTCGCCGGCAGACAGCACCACGAACGACACGATGTTGGCCAGCAGGCCGGCCACGGCGATGGCCAGCATCGGACCGGCTTCCACTTGCACTGGCTCCAGAAGGCGCGAAACGGCCTCCACGCCGATCCAGATCGTCAACAGAATCAGGCAAACGCCGTTGGCGAAGGCGATCAGCACCGGCATGCGGTGATGGCCGAAGCTCATGCGGCCGCTCGCGGGCCGGCGCGCCTGCCGGAAGGCCCACCACGCCAGCCCCAGCGAGCCGGCATCGGTGGCCATGTGCGCAGCGTCGGCCACCAGCGCCAGCGAGCCGGACAACAGGCCGCCGACGAATTCCAGCCCCATGAAGGCAACCGTTATCAGCGCGGCGATGGCCGTTCGCATCTCGCTGCTGGAACCATGGGCATGCCCGTGGGAATGACCGTGTCCATGGGAATGGGCGTGCCCGTGATCGCCGTGGTCGTGGTCATGGTCATGGTCATGGTCATGGTCGCCATGCCCCTCCGTGGGGCGAGCGCCATGGTCGTGGCCGCCGTGACCCTGCCCGGCATGATCGTGATCGTCGTGACCTTGACGGGGCGCGGGGGATGTCTCGCTCATGGCGGTCGTTCCCGCAGGGCGGCCGGCACCCTGCATCAGAGGTTAAAGTCGAGCCTTTGTTGAGACGCTACCACAACTCATGCCGGAGCGGCACGTTTTCATGTGCACGGCATCATGCAAAGCTACACGACAACGGCGCAGGCGGCAGCAGGCAGCACCAGTCAGATGCCGGCTTATCTTTCGACCTCAGTCTTGAACTGTCGAAATAACAAAAAAGCCATCTCCGACTGGAGATGGCCTTTCTATTTTCAAGCAACGATCCTGCAACCTATTTGCGTGCCATCACGACTTCCGATGGCGGAGCCTTGCCGCCCGGCCGGCCGAGATCCGCCTTCACGCCGGTTTCGAGACTGAGCGGATAGCCCACCTCCAGCGTGCGCTTCGGCGGCAGGTTGAAGCGATCGGCGACGCGCGCCGCATTGCGCATCAGCACCACGAACACGAAGGCCAGCAGATCGCGTACCGAACGCACCCGCCGCGGCGGCAGGGGCCGCTCGTGACCAACGACATAGATGACCGACGAAGGGTCCAGCCCGATCTCGCGCAGTGCCGGCGCCACCAGCGCCGGCAGGTTGACCGTCTGCATATAGCCAACCACCAGCGAGACGCGGGCGATGCGCTTGGACAGGTGATCGATGAACAGCCGCTCGCTCGGCCCCACGCGCGGCCGGCCCGCCACCTTTACCGACACGAACACGTAGCGCTCGAACCCGACGTCCAGAAGCTGGTTGAGGCGCCCCAGCGCCACCGGCACGCGGATGGAGGTGCGCGACAGCACGACGGCGCTGCGATGCACGACCGTGGCGTTGCGCGTCGCCGATTCCAGCTCGTCGACATCGAGGTGTCCGCGCCGGGCGATGATCTCGCTGATACGCCGCGTGCCGCCGCGCCACGACACCATGATGATGAGGGCAAAGCTCGCCAGCGCCAGCGGCAACTCGCCACCGGTCGGGATCTTGCCGAGGTTCGGCAGGAAGAACACGAGGTCGATGGCGAGGATGAAGATGGCCACGAGAATCGTCACCGGGCGCGGCCAGTGGCGCAGCCGATAGTGGGCGCTGAAGAACAGGATCGAGGTGGTGATCATCGCGGTCGCCACCGCGATGCCGTATGCGTGGGACAGCGCATCGGACGAGCGGAACAGCAGCACGGTGCCGATGGAAAGGCCGGCCAGCGCCCAGTTCACGGTGCCGATATAGACGTGGCTCTCGTTTTCCTCCGCGGTGTGCTTGACCGCCAGCGGCACCATGAAGCCGGTTTCGATGGCCTGCTTGGTCAGGCTGAACACGCCGGTGATGATGGCCTGCGAGGCGATGATCGTGGCCGCGGTGGACAGGATGACGAGCGGCAGCAGCATGAAGCCCGGCGCCAGCAGGAAAAACGGATTGCGCAGCGCCTCCGGGTTTTCGAGCACCAGCGCGCCCTGCCCGAAATAGTTCAGGATCAGCCCCGGCATGGCAAAGCAGTACCAGGCGCGGGTGATGACCTTGCGGCCGAAATGGCCGAGATCGGCATAAAGCGCCTCGCCGCCGGTGATGGTGAGGAACACGGCGGCCAGAATGAGCAGCGCATCGTCCGGCCGCTCCACCAGCAGGCGGATGCCATAAACCGGGTTGATGGCCATGAACACCACCGGCGTCTTCAGCGCCGTCCACAGCCCGAGAATGCCGAGCGAGACGAACCACAGCGTCATGATCGGGCCGAACAGCACGCCGATGCGGTGGGTGCCGGCACGCTGGCTGACATAGAGCATCACCAGAATGCCGATGGTGATGGCCACCACCCACTCGTCGAGCCCCGGCGCGACGAGTTCCAGGCCCTCCACCGCGCTCAGAACGGAGATGGCCGGCGTGATGACGCCGTCGCCGAACAGCATGGCCGCACCGAGCAGGGCGACGAACAGCAGAATGGCCTGCGGGCCGCGGCTGTATTGCTGCAGGTCGAGCAGCGTGGCGAGTGCGAGAATGCCGCCTTCGCCGTCATTGTCGAGCCGCAGGACCAGCGTGACATATTTGAGGCTGACGGAGAGCAGGATTGCCCAGATCATCAGCGACAGCACGCCGAGCACGGCGACATCGGAGCCCGCGGCACCCGCCGCCCGCGCCGCCTCGCGGAAGGCATAGAGCGGGCTGGTGCCGATATCGCCGAAGACGATTCCGAGCGCACCGATCGTTAGAGGCACACGCCCCGAAGACATGAATATCGTTCCCCTCGACCGATGACGGCGCCGCACCCGACCAGGCCGGGAGATGGCCACAGTGAGTCCGTCGCATTTTCACCATACTCGTTGCCACGCCGACAATCGTGCGGCAATGCGCCCTCCCCCTGCCTCAGGGCCACGGGAGGGAGAATTTTTCCGCCACGGAAGGCCCGTTTATGCAGGCGGCGGCCGCACGTTCCAGAACCTCGGCCGGGGTCCCTGCGGCATCAATGCGCACCCACCCGATCGCCCCGGTCTCATGCCGCCCCTGCGCCCGCACGACCGTCGCGTCGGCATCGGAGGGGTCGTCCCGCCGCCGCTCCACCCGGCCGATCAGCACCGCCTCGGGCGCGTCCAGCCACAGCCCCGTGAAGGGAACGCCCGCGCGCGTCGCGGCGGCGGCAATCGCCGCGCGGTCCGCCGGCCGGTCGAACACGGCATTGACCACGACCGCCTGCCCGGCCGCCGCACAGGCCTGCGCCTGCGCAAACAAAGCGCCATAGACCGCCTGCGACACCGCCGGCCGATAGGCCTCCGCCGGCAGGCGGGTGTGCGGGGAAACGCGGAACAGCGCCTTGCGGATCCGGTCGGAGGAAATCTCGCGCGCGCCGGGCGCCGGCCCGGCAAGCGGCGCCAGCCCGCGGGCGACGGTGGACTTGCCGGAGCCGCTGAGCCCGCCGACCGCGATGATGCGTGGCCCGCCGCGGGCATCCAGCAGCCGTTCGGCAAGGCCGAGATAGGCAGCCGCCTCCGCACGCAGCCCGCCCGCCCTTGCCCCGCCTTCCGACGCGGCTCCGCCGGCGATGTGGCCACGCACCGTGGCGCGCATGGCCAGAAACAACGGCATCAGTGCCAGCCCGCCGGTGTCGCCGGTCTGGTCCAGATAGCGGTTGAACAGCGTATTGGCTTCGCCCTCGAGCCCGCGGTGGATCAGGTCCATCACCACGAAGGCGAGGTCGTAAAGCACGTCGATGGTGGCCATCGCCTCGTCGAACTCGAGGCAGTCGAACAGCACCGGACGGCCATCCGCCACCACGATGTTACGCAGGTGCAGATCGCCGTGGCAGCGGCGCACGGCTCCGGCGCGGGCCCGCGAATCGGCCAGCCGGGCGCGGGCGGCCAGCATCGCCGCCTGCCGGTCCGCCAGCCGTTCCACCGCCGCCGCGCCGAACAGCGCGCGCGACGGTTCCAGCGCCCGGCGATTGATGTCCAGTACCGCCGCGATGGCCGCGCTGCCCGGCGGCGGAGGCAGCCGTACCGGTGCCCGCGCATGAAAACGGGCGATGCCGACCGCCATCGCCTCCACCAGCGCCGGCGTCAGCCGGCCTTCCGCCGCCATCCGGTCGGCAAGGCCGTTTTCGTCGAAGCGCTCCATTTCCACGACCGCGTCCAGCAACGGGCCGCTGCCATCGAATTCCGGCCCCGCGGGCCCGAGCGTGATGCGCCGCACCCCGCGATAAAGCGACGGCGCGGTGAGACGGTTGAGTTCCACCTCCCGCCCGCAACAGGCCAGCCTGCGCTCCGCCGTGCCAAGATCAACATAAGCAAGGCGCACGGCCTTCTTCAGCTTAAAGACCGTTTGCTCACCAATGAAGAGATGCGAGATATGTGTCTCAACAGTGTGCGCCTGCGGCAGTTTTTCGTGCAGAAACGCGATGACGGCGGCCTGATTTTCAGTTTGCATCGTCATTCTCCCGACCGGCAGCGCCACGGCACGCCTGAAGATGCACCGGCAGCCGCGCTGCGGGGGCATTGTCATGCAGATGATGGCATAGCCGTTGCATTGAAAGCGGGGGGCGACATTACGACCGCACCCTGCCC
>DAIPYB010000189.1:0-5845 GCA_036782955.1 Pseudoxanthobacter sp.
TGTACAGTATGGGGAGAGCGACCTCGCCTTCGTCCGGCGTCTGCTGGTCGATGATCCAGCTTTCCGACGTCTCGTGGTCGTGAATGTCGATGGTGAGGAAGCGGCCGGACTGGGTGCGGCCGAGGGAGACGAAGAAGCCGGGGTCCTGCTCCTCGTAGATCAGGCTGTCGGCTTCCGCCGGCGTGCCGAGCACATGGCGCCAGACCGAGGCCGGGCGGTGATCCTCGTCGAGGCGGACATAGAGGAACGAAGCCGAGCCGGCCTCCCACACCGCATCGCCGCCGGTGCCGGCGATGACATCGGCCGTGTCGGCGCCGGTCGCCAGATCGCGCACCCGCAGGGTGAAGACCTCGCCGCCGGTCTCGTCGGCGCCGTGCAGCAGCAGGGCGTGGCTGGGCGCGTGTTCGGCCAGCGCGAGACGGAAATAGGCCTTGCCGGCTGCCTCGCGGTCGCCGTCGAGCAGGATTTCTTCCGTCCCGCCCGCGCGCGGGGTGCGCACCACCAGCGGCTGCTCGCCGCCTTCGCGGTAGCGCATGGCATAGGCGAAGGGGCCGTCGGGCGCGGGAACGGAGCTGTCGTCCTCGCGGATACGCCCGCGCAGTTCGGCGACGAGGGTCTTGCGCAGGCCGTCGAGGGGGGCGAGCACGGCGGCGGCGTAGGCGTTTTCCGCCTCCAGATGGCGACGGATCTCAGGTTCCAGAACCGAGGGGTCCGTCATCACGGTGCGCCAGTCGGCGCTGCGCAGCCAGCCGTAGTCGTCGGTGCGGGTGTCGCCGTGGCAGGTGGCCGTGACCGGCCGCACCGCGGCCACGGGGGGCTGCGCCGCCGCGGGATCGAGACGAAGGGGGGCGGCAGGCGCAAGGGTGCGGTCGGTCATCGGACAATCGGTCCCTGAGAACTGGGCGTCGGGCAAGGTCAGGCGGCGTCGGGCACGAATTTCAGCGCCGTGCCGTTGATGCAGTAGCGCAGCCCCGTGGGCGGGGGACCATCGGGGAAAACGTGGCCGAGGTGGGCATCGCAGCGCGCGCAGCGCACTTCCGTGCGGTGCATGAGGAAGGAGAAATCGTCTTTCTCCTCCACCGTGCGTTCGGTGACCGGGGTGAAGTAGCTGGGCCAGCCGCAGCCGGCATCGAACTTCGCCTCGGACCGGAACAGCGGCTCGCCGCAGCACACGCAGGTATAGAGGCCGGGGCGGGCCTCGTCCCAGTAGGGGCCGGTGAAGGCGCGCTCGGTGCCGCCCTTGCGGGTGACGTGGAACTGCTCGGGCGTCAGTTCCGCTTTCCACGCGGCATCGGACTTGATGACGCGCGGGCGGGCCGTGGAGGACGCAGCGTCGGACATGGAATCATGCCTCCGGAGTGAGGGAAAGCGGATGAAAAGGCGGGACCGGCGGCGGGCATTTGCGCCGCCGGCTCTCTGTCCGCTTAGATAGGGCCTCGCGGCGGCGGCGGCAATGTTGCCCGTCCCCTCCCGGCCTGCACCTTGATAGGATCGCCCGCGGGCTTTAGAGCAGATGGAAGCGGCGGCGAACGAGGGGAGGCGCGGCGCGAACGGCCGGCGGCATTGCCGCGCGGCGCCTCATGTGGATTTTCGGCCGCGCCGTCCGTGAGCCAGTCAGGGAGACCCGATGGACGAGGAACTGATAGCCGCCGGGATCGATTCCACCCACATGCTCGGCTTCGCGACGCTGGCGCTGGCGCTGCTGCCCTTTCTGGCCGCCGCCATCGCCCCGTTCGTGAACGGGGTGCTGAAAGGGCGGGCAGGGAGCGCCGCCGGCTATGTGCTGGCGCTGGTGCCGGCCTTCCTGTTCCTCTGGTTCGCCCGGATGATCGGGCTCGTGGCCCATGGCGAGACCATCGTGGCCGCGCTGCCGTGGGTGCCCTCGCTGCAGATCGGCTATGCCATCGCCATCGACGGCCTGTCGCTGGTGTTCGCGCTGCTGGTGACGGGCATCGGCACGCTGGTCGTCATCTATGCCGGGGCCTATCTCTCCGGCCATCCGGATCGCGGGCGGTTCTTTTCCTTCATCTTCCTGTTCATGGGCGCCATGCTGGGGCTGGTGCTGGCGGACAACCTGCTGTCGTTGTTCGTCTTCTGGGAGCTGACATCGGTCACGTCGTTCCTGCTCATCGGGTTCGACCACCGCCGCGAGGCCGCGCGGCGGGCCGCGCTGCAGGCGCTGGTGGTGACGGGCGGCGGCGGACTGGCGCTGCTGGCCGGCGTGATGATGATTGCGGCAACCGCCGGCTTCACCTCGGTAAGCGGCCTGCTGGCCGGCGGCGGACTGCAGCAGAGCGCGCTCTACGTGCCGATCCTGCTCTGCGTGCTGGCCGGCGCGTTCACCAAGTCGGCGCAGTTTCCGTTTCACTTCTGGCTGCCGAACGCCATGGAGGCGCCGACCCCGGTGTCCGCCTATCTGCATTCGGCCACCATGGTGAAGGCCGGCATCTACCTCCTGATGCGCCTCAATCCGGTGCTGGGGGGAACAGACCTCTGGACGACGCTGGTGCCGGCCTTCGGCGCGGCGACCTTTCTGGCCGGGGCCATTCTGGCGCTGCGCCAGAGCGACCTGAAACTGATGCTGGCGCAAACCACCGTGGCCTCGCTCGGCCTCATCACCATGCTGGTCGGCTTCGGCACGCGCGAGGCCATTCTGGCGGCGGCGGCCTATCTGGTGGCCCATGCCCTGTTCAAGGGCGCCCTGTTCATGGTGGCGGGCACCATCGACCACGAGACCGGCACCCGCGACATCCGCCGGCTCGGCGGCCTTGCCCGCGCCATGCCGCTGACCTTCGCCGCCGCGCTGGCCGGCGGTCTTTCCATGGCCGGCTTCCTGCCGCTGTTCGGCTTCGTCGCCAAGGAACTGGTCTACGAGAGCCTCGCGCACCTGCCGTCCGGTGCCTTCGCCGCCGTTGCGGTGGCCTTCATCGGCAACGCCTTCGTGGTGGCGATCGCGGCCGCGGTGGCGCTGAAGCCGTTTCTGGGGGCCCCGGTGCGGACGCCGCGCCGCGCCCACGAAGGCCCGGCCGGGCTGTGGCTGGGACCGGTGCTGCTGGGCATTGCCGGCGTGCTGGCCGGGCTGCTGGCCCACGGGACCGGCAAGCTGATGATCGGCCCGATGGCCTCGGCCATTGCCGGCCACGGACTGGGGGAGGGCGGTGCCGAGGGCGTGGCGCTGCATCTGGTTCCGACCGCGCTGGTGCCGGCGTTCGCGCTGTCGCTGCTGACCATTCTGGCCGGCCTTGCGGTTGCCGCGCGGCTGGAACGGGCCCGCGCGGCGGCCGACCGGTTTCTGCGGGCCGTCGGCTGGGGGCCGGACAAGGGCTTCGATCAGGCGGTGCGCGGCCTGGTGCGACTGGCCTGCGGCGTGCGCGACGTGCTGCACGGCGGCCATCTGGAAGCCTACATAACCCTTGCCATACTGGCGGTGGTCGCCGGGCTGTTCGCGCCGATGATCGCGTTCGGGCTGTGGCCCGATTTCGGCCGGCTGGCGCTGTGGCCGGCCGATGGCGTGCGCGTCTATGAACTGGCGATGCTGCTGATCGCGGTCATCGGCCTGTGGGCGGTGTTCATCGCCAAGAGCCGGCTGGTGGCCATCGTGTCGCTCGGCATACAGGGCTTCGCGGTGGCGGTGCTGTTCCTGCTGTTCGGCGCGCCCGACCTGTCGTTCACCCAGTTCATGGTGGAGACGCTGTCCGTCGTCATCCTCGCGCTGGTGATGACGCGCCTCGACCTGGCGCCGCCGGACCATCGCCGGCCGTTCGAACGGGCGCGCGACGGCATCATCGCCATTCTCGGCGGGCTCGGCTTCACCCTTCTCATGCTGGCCGTGCTGGCGGTGCCGTTCAGCGGGCGGCTGTCGGCGTTCTTCACCGAATACAGCCGCACCATCGCCCACGGCCGCAACATCGTGAACGTCATCATCGTCGATTTTCGCGGCCTCGATACGCTGGGCGAGATCAGCGTGGTGCTGGTGACGGGGCTCTCGATTCTGGCGCTGATGCGGCTGAAGGCGGCGGGATCGGTGGACCGCGAACCGCCGAAGACCATCGCGCGGCGGCAGGGGCGCAAGACGGCTGCCGGCAGCGCGGGGAAACGGACATGAACACCATCATCTTCCGCGCCTTCGCGCCCTATCTCACCGCCCTGATGCTGATCTATTCGATGTTCGTGACGCTGCGCGGCCACAACGAGCCCGGCGGCGGCTTCATCGGCGGGCTGATCGCGGCCTCGGCCTTCGCCATCTACGGCATCGCCTTCGGCTACTGGCCGATGCGCCGGGCGATGCGGGTGCACCCCATCAGCGTGGCGGCGTTCGGGCTGTTTCTGGCGGCGCTGTCGGGCCTGCCGTCGCTGTTCCTGGCCATGCCCTACATGACGGCCCTGTGGTGGAGCCCGCAGATCTTTGGCACCACCATCGATCTCTCCACCCCGGCGCTGTTCGATCTCGGGGTCTATTTCGTCGTGGTCGGGGCTTTTACCTCGATCGCGCTGGTGCTCGAAGACGGCGGAGACAGCTGATGGAGGGCCTGTTTGCCATCGTGATCGGCCTGTTCTTCGCCGCCAGCCTCTATCTGATGATGTCGCGGCGCATCGTGCGGATATTGCTGGGCGTGGCGATCCTCGGCAACGCGGTGAACCTGCTGATCTTTACCGCCGGCCGGCTGACGCGCGCGGTGCCGCCGGTCATCGCCCCCGACCGCTGGGTGCCGGAAGCGGTGACCGCCAATCCGCTGCCGCAGGCGCTGATCCTGACGGCGATCGTGATTTCGTTCTCGTTCTTCGCCTTCCTGCTGGTGCTGGCGCTGCGCACCTATCGGGAACTGGGCACCGACGCCGTGGACGAGATGCGGCTGGCGGAGCCGCGCACCGAGCCCGCGCCGCCGGAGGGCTACTGAAATGGCGGCCGACATGACGAAGCCCGCCGTGGACATTGCCGCGGCGATGGTGCTGGCGCCGGTGCCGGCGGCGGACATGCTGGTGATCGTGCCGGTCGTCGGGCCGCTGCTGGCGGCCGCGCTGGCGGTGATGCTGCGCGGCTGGCCGCGCAGCCAGCCGGCAATTGCCATCACGACGCTGGCGGCCGTTCTGCTGGCCGACGTCGCGCTTCTGGCGCGCGCGTTCCTGGACGGCCCGGTGACGATGGTGATGGGGCGCTGGCATGCCCCCTTCGGCATTGCCTTCACCGTGGATACCCTCGGCGCCATGCTGGCGCTGGCGGCGGCGGTGGCGGGGCTGGCGGCAGCGTTCTATGCCCGCGCCGACGTGGACGAGCCGGCGCGGCGGGCGGGGTTCTATCCCTTCCTGCTGACGATGATGGCCGGTGTTTCCGGCGCGTTCCTGACCGGCGACATCTTCAACCTCTACGTCTGGTTCGAGGTGCTGCTGATCTCCTCGTTCGGGCTGCTGGTGCTGGGGGGCGAGCCGCGCCAGCTCGACGGGACGGTCAAGTACGGCCTGCTCAACCTGATTGCCACGACGCTGTTCCTGATTACCACCGGCCTGCTCTACGGCCTGACCGGTACGCTCAACATGGCCGATATTCCGGGCCGGCTGGCGGCGCTGCCGCAGACGGCGCCGGTGATGGTGATCGCCAGCCTCTATCTCGTCGCCTTCGGCATGAAGGCGGCGGCCTTTCCGGTCAATGCGTGGCTGCCGGCCTCCTATCACACGCCGAAGATCGTGGTCGGGGCGGTCTTCGCGGGGCTGCTCACCAAGGTCGGTGCCTATGCGCTGATCCGCACGCTGGTCATGCTGATGCCGGCGGAAGGCGCGGTGCTGGCGCCGGTGGTGGCGTGGGTGGCCGGGCTGACGATGATCTGCGGCGCGCTGGTGGCGCTGTCGC
>DAIPYB010000190.1:0-5842 GCA_036782955.1 Pseudoxanthobacter sp.
GCGGACGAGGTCCTCCGGCGGCTTCCAGTTGGGGTCGGCGCTCTGGCGCTGCGTTACGGCGTTGCGTGCCTCGGCGCCCTTGCCGGCGGCCAGCAGGTCCCAGATCGGCTGAACGTCGCTCTCGATGCGCGCGCCCGGATTGAACAGGCTCGCCGGCGGCGTCCAGTCCGGGTTGAGCAGGTGCAGGCGCTCCAGCTCGGCACGCGCGCGGGCCATGTCGCCCTGCTTGATGAAATAGCGCAGCGCCGTGTCGTCCACGGTCTTGTCTGCCGGGGCGGCTGCGGGCGGCGGCGTCGGGCTGCCGCCGGTGGCGATCTGCGGTGTTTCCTGCGCGGCGGCGGGCAGGGCGAGGGCGGCGCCCAGCGTCAGCGCGCAGGAGGAAAGCAACAGGGCCGCGAGGCCATGCGGCCGCAGGCCGGCAAGGAACGGCCGGGGGGAAAGGCGCGTCGGCGCGGGGACGTGCGTATTCATGCCATGCTCCTGCGTCCGACGCGGCGGATGAACGCCCAGCCGCAGACCCCGCTGACGAGGGCGAGCACGGCGATGACGGCGACATAGGTCTTGATGTTGAACGAGAACCAGTTGCCGATCACCCGGCGCAGGTTTGCCGGGCCGGACACCAGCAGGTCGCCGGAATCGACTTCCACCGGGGCGGCGTAGAAGGTCGGTTCGTTGTCCTGACGCGGGTTCAGGATGGCCGTGCCGCCGTGCAGTTCCGCCCATGTCGACGGCATGGTGATGGCGGCCGCGCCGGCGGCGAGAGCGGCGGCATCGGGGGCGGTTGCAACCGTCCACGCAGCCGGGGCGGAGCCCGGCAGCAACCATTCCAGCGGACCGGGCCGGCTGGCTGCCACCTGCGTCAGGGCGAAGCCCCCGGCCGGCAGGTTGCGCTGGCCGCCGGCCAGCGGCTCGCGCGCCGCGCGCGGCATCAGTGCCGCGACCAGACTTTCCTTGGCGTCGGTCGGCGCGGTGCCGGTGACGTTTGCCCGCCAGCTGTTATAGAGCGCGCGGGCGTTATCCGCCGGTTCGCTGCCGGCCTCTGGCAGGCGGCTCTGGCTTTCGAGTGTCTTCAATCGCTCCAGCGCATCGTTGTAGCCATCGCGCCGGCCACCGGAATCGAGCAGCGTGCGCACCGGGGTGGGCAGCGCGGCAAGCCCGGCGGGGAAGGTGACGGCGCCGACCGCGGGTGGAAGCTGGTTGACGGGCGCCACGATCAACGCCGAGTCGCGCTCTTCCACGGCCGAGGGCGCCACCGAACGCACCGCCACCGGCGTGCCGACGCTGAGGGAAAGCCGGCTGAGGAGCGTTGCCGCGGCGGACAGCGCAGCGTCGCCGGTTCCCACCATCAGCGGAATCGGATCGTCCGGGCCGCCACCCATGGGGAAGCCGTCGGCGGCGAAGGCCGACAGGTTCGGCCAGTGGCCAAGCCGGCCGAAGCGGGGCACCGTGAACGTGCTGGTGTCGAACAGAGCAAAGCGTTCGGCCATGTTCATGGTGGTGCCGGGCGCGCACGCCCGGTCGGCCGCCGTCATCAGCTCGCCCTCGAACGAGATGCGGTTGAGGCCCGGGCGGAACTGCGTCATCGGCAGGCGCAGGGTATAGCCATCCAGCAGCATGCCGCCTTCGCGCGGCACGCGCACGGCAGCCGCCACGTTGCCGTTGACGAGAATGCTGAGCGTGCTGCCGGCTTCCACATGGGGGGCAAAGGCCGCGTTCAGGCGCAGGCGTGCGGTGCCGTTCTCCGAGCCGTAGAAATCCGCCGGCAGTTCGATGGTGAAACCATCCTGAAAACGGCGACCGGAAAATGTTTCGGTGGTCAGGCCGAGATTGGCCAGCGTTACCGTCTCGCCGCCCTCCAGGCGCACCGTATCCGGCAGGCGCCATGGGCGGGCCGTGCCATCGGCGGTCGTCAGCGTGCGCGCCTGGGCCACGAACATCGTGGCCGCGGCAGCCACGTCATCGCGGCCGGGGCCGGAAATGACGAGGGTCGGTATGCCCGTACGCGGATCGCTGGCGAATTCGAACGCCGGGTCGTGCGCGGCGGTGGCCGCGCCGACGCTGGTCAGCCGGGCGACATCCGCCGCCTGTCCGATCAGCACGGTGAGGTGGCCGGGCTGGGCGGTCTGGGGTGGGGTATCTGTGATCTGCACCACCGGGTGCGACATGCGGCCGAGCAGGGCCACGCTGCCGGAAATGCCGGCAATGGCGGCGGCATCGTCCGTCCCGGCCGCAATGCCGCCGACGCGCACGATGTCGATATGGCTCGTGCCCTTGTCGTCGACGCCAATCGCCGCGAGGTCGGTGAAGCCCGAAAGCCGCGCCGGGGGACCGTCGAAGCTGAAGCCGGTCATGGCCGGGATCAGGTCGGTCCAAAGCTCGTAGGTGGCCGACAGCGAGCAGTCCACGCGGTGGCGCATGGCGGCGCGGATGACGACATGGTTCGCGCCGGCCTGCAGCAGGCCGGCCGGAACCGGCACGGTGACGCGGCTGTCGTCGCGCGCGGAATTGATGGGGATCTGCGTCAGCGCCTCGCCGTTGACGAACACCGAAAGCTGCGAGGCCTCCGGCACCACGGCAACGGCGTTGCGGTAGCCGATGGAGAAGGTGGCTGGCCGGGCGGCTTCGTCGGCGCTGAGGAACACCGTGGCGTTCGCCGACGCCATTTCGCCGGTCAGGCGCTGGCTGTCATCGCTGAGGATGATGCGCTGGGGCGGCGGCGGGCCGGTCACCGTGGGGGCGGCGGCCGGGGCCGCCGCAGGGGTGTCCGGCCGGTCGGGATGCAGGCGGAAGATCGCCTTCGGCGCGTTGTCGGTGCCGGCCGGCCGCAGGGTGGCGGCCGTCTCGGGCGCGGACGTTCCGGAGGCGGCTTCCTGTGCCGCGAGCGGCGCGGTTCCGGCCAGCAGGCCGAGCATGGCGGCGGCGATCAGGCGTGCGCGCGGGCGCGCCGATGCGGTCGAGATCGGGTTCATTCGGGATGTCTCCGGGTCTCAGAGCGGCTTCTGGGGCGCGGAGGCGCTGCCGTTGCCCGGCTTGTCCGGGCCCAGTCTCAGGTAGCCGAGGGCCCGCGTGCCGTGGCGCACGGTCCAGTAGAACACATAGCTGGCGGCGCGGATGATGCCGACCGGGCTGCGGCGATGTTCCACGCGCTGCTGCCAGCGGCCGGATTCGGCGAACAGCAGGTCGGCAAGCAGGCGCTGCTCCGCTACGTCGTCGTGGGGCGTGTCGCAGCCGATCTTGAGCGTGGTCGCGCCTTCCTGATGGATATTGCGCACCGTCAGCGACAGCGTGCCTTCCGGCACCGGGCCGCGGGTGTGGAAGGCGAGGCGCACTTTTTCGCCGGGCTTCAGGTCCGGCAGCTCGCCCGCCTTGGCGGAAAGGCCCAGACCGGCCATGGAGCCGTCGCTGATGGTGACGGGATAGCGTGCCTCGCCGACGATCAGTTCGCCGGCGCGGCCGAGATCGACGCGCGGCGCACGCCGCAGGTTGCGCCGCTCCGCCACCACGCCCAGCGCCAGCGCGCCGAGCATCAGGTTGATGAGGTTCCACGCGCCCACCACCAGCGTCACGTCGCGGCTGAAAGGATCAAAGATATAGCGCACCACGGTTGCCACCACGCCCAGCGCCAGCAGGGCGACGATGCCGTAGAACGGCCAGCCGAGCGCGGAGATGCGGTCGCGCTCGACGACCTCGTCCTTGGCGGTAACCTTGAACACGCCCTTGCGCGGCGAGATGATCGCGCCTGTCACGGCCCGGATCAGGTAGACCGACTGCACGTATTCATAAAGTTCCGACATCCACGGCCAGCGGTAGTTGCCGAACACCATGCTCTGGATCAGGGCGTTCACCAGCACGTAGACGATGGTGTAGGCGGCGAACTCGTAGCCGGACGAGTCGAATATCTGCAGGCCGAAGAACAGGTAAAGCAGCGGCGAGATCGTGAAGATCAGGCGGGAATAGGGGAACAGCCAGAAGATCTGGCTGCTGCAGTAGCAGATACGCTGTGCCAGCGTCAGGCCGCGTTTGAAGGGCGTGTGCTTGAGCATGAAAATCTGCATCATGCCCTGCGCCCAGCGCGACCGCTGCCGGATGAACGAGGAATAGGTCTCCGGCTGCAGGCCGGCGATCATCGGCTTGGAGACATAGATGCTGGTCCAGCCGCGGGCATGCAGTTCGAGCGCGGTCTCGCAGTCTTCTGTGATCGAGATACCGGAGAAACCGCCCACGTCGTTGAGGGCACTGCGGCGCAACACGGCGGCGGAGCCGCAGAAGAAGGTTGCGTTCCACTTGTCCATGCCACGCTGCACGAGGCCATAGAACTGGTCGCTTTCGGAGGAAACCTTGTCCGAGAACTGGAGATTGCGCTCCAGCGGATCGGGATTGAGGAAGAAGTGGGGCGTCTGGACCAGAAAGAGCTTCGGATCCTGCGAGAAGAAGCCCACGGTTTCCATCAGGAAATCGCGCGCCGGCGCATGGTCGGCATCGAACACAACGACCAGTTCACCATGGATGCGCGGCAGCGCGGCATTGAGATTGCCAGCCTTGGCATTGGCGTTGTTGGCGCGGGCGAGATACTGCACACCGAGCCGCTCGCACAATGCCATCAGTTCCTGCTGGCGGGCCAGCGCCTTGCCGCGCACGGTCTCGTCGGCGGAAGCCAGGCGCTCCTCGGTGGCGCCGTCGTCCAGCAGGTAGACCGCGAGCTTTTCGGCCGGATAATCCATGGCCTTCGCCGAGGCCAGCGTCATGACCAGAATATCGGCGCTCTCATTATAGCTCGGCACCAGCACATCGACCGTGGGCAGCCGCTCCGGCGCCAGTTGCGGCGCGCGGGCGCGATCCACCGGATCGATGACCACGAACAGAGACATCAGCAGCACGAGAACGCTGTACATCTCCGCGACATAGAGAATGATGCCGGGAATGAAGTTCTGCAGCTCCGTGATCGGCGGGATCGTCGAGGTCGTGCGCCAGTAGACATAGCGTGCGACGATTGCCAGCGCGAAGCTGAGGAACACCGCCCGGGGCAGGCCGGTCGGCCGCAGGAATTTCAGGGCCACCAGCAGCACGATCACCGCCAGCGCCAGAACCCAGTGCGATGTCAGGCTGACCGACAGCGACAGGGCTGCGATCAGCAGGAGCGACGAGAGGCCGAACAGGCTGCCCCACAAAACGGTTATGAACACGCGATGCCTCCTCGGCGGGAAAAAACCGCCAGCTCGCTCCTGCGGGCAGAGCGCCAGCCTCCCCCCGGGAGTGGCGCCGGAATATGGTCTTCAGCCATGGACCGCCGGCACGGCGGTCCGCTGGTCTCAGGGTGCGGGAACGGATGATGTGCCCGAACCGCTCGTGGTCGTTGTGCCGCCATCCACGGACGGCGGTGCCGGCGGCAGCGGCACGATGGCCGGCTTGGAGGCCGCCTTCTTGCCGGCGGTGCCCGTCCCGGCCGCGGCCGGATTGTCCTGCAAGGTCGTCGGCATGCCGAGCGGCGGTTCGATCTTGAGCGGGCCGGTGGGCCGCACATTTTCAGGCAGGGCGGCCGGCGATCCTGCCTGACCGTTGGCCACCGCCGGCGCCGTGCGGACCGGCGCTGCCGTTACGCCTTGCGCAGGCGCCGAATAAACCGCACCGCTTGCCGCAGGCTGTGCTGCCGGGGTGCGATACACGGTCCGTCGGCGCGGCTGGGGCGCGGCGGCCGCATCGTCGGCGTAATAGGCGCCGCCCGCGCCATAAGCGGGCGTGCCATAGGCCGGAACGCCGTAGGCCCCGCCTGCTGCCGGCACGCCATAGGCTGCCCCCGGCGCGCCCGGGGCGCCGGAAACCGATATGGCGGCAGCCATCGCCA
>DAIPYB010000191.1:0-5826 GCA_036782955.1 Pseudoxanthobacter sp.
GCCTCGAAGTTCTGCGCATAGGACAGATCGTTCTGCAGCCGATCCAGCCCCAGCGAGAACGCGCCGTCCGGCACCGCGTGCCCGGCCGCGCGGGCGCGCGTCATGAAATCCGTCACGAAGGCGTTCAGCCACAGGTCGCCGGCGCCGGGACCCCACAGGCCGAAGGCACCCGATGGGCTCTGGAACTGCAGCAGCCGGGCAATGGCCGCGTCCACACGGGCGCGGGCTTCCTTGTCCGGGGACAGGCCGATGCTGTCGGCGACCGCATCGAAATAGAGCAGCGGCAGCGCGATGCTGGTGGTCTGCTCGTCGCAGCCATAGGGATAGCGGTCGAGCAGGGCCAGCAGCCCCGGCACGTCCAGCCCAAGCCCGGCCGAGACCGAGAACGAGAGGCTGGCTCCATCCGGCACCAGCCCGGCCAGACGGTCGGCGCCGATGGTCACGGTGTCGCCCTTCGCCAGCGCCTCGACGCTGCGCCGGGTGACGGCGGCGGCCGCCGGCCGCACATTGAGCCGGAAGACCTGCCCCATCGTCGCCATGTTGACGCCGTCGGGTGCCGACAGCGCCACCGATATCGTGGCGATGCCGGTTCCTGTCGCGGTCAGGGGAATGTCGAGCGCGGCGCGGCCCTTTTCGTCCAGATGCACCAGCGGCTCCACGGCGCCGGCCCGCACCGGACCGTCGACATGCACTTTGAGCGGATAGCCGCCGGCCGGGCCGGAGACATTGTCGAAATCGAGCCGCAGGCGGGTCTTGTCGCCGGGCGCCAGCACGCGCGGCAGGCTGCCGGTGACGACCACCGGATCGCGCACCGTCACATCCGCCGCCGCATTGCCGACCTTGTCTTCCGACCACGCAACGGCCATCACCTTGACCTGCCCGTTAAAGGCCGGCAGGTCGAAAGTCACGCTGGCCTTGCCATCGGCACCGACACGCACCGGGCCGGCGAAGCGGGCCAGCAGCTCCTGCGTCGGCACGTCCTTCGGGGCAAAGGCCGCGGATTCGTCGCCCCCGGTGCGGATGGCGCCGCGCACCGCGCCGAGGCTGTCGATAAGGGCGCCGTAGAGATCGCGGATCTCGGCACCGAGGCGGCGCTGGCCGAAGAAATAGGTCGTCGCGTCAGGCGGCAGATAATGGGTGAGGTTGAGGATGCCGGCATCGACGGCGGCAACCGTTACATAGGCTTCCTGACCGGGCCTGAGGCCGGTGACACTGACGGGCACGGTCATCGGGCCGCGCGGCCGCACCTCCTTCGGCACGTCCAGTCCGACGGCGAGACGCGACAGGCTCTCATCGATTCCGAGCCAGTCGAGGCCGATGGCGCGAGCCGGCATGCGGCCGGCGGCAACATCCATGGGGCGATAGAGCATCACCGCGACATAGGTGCCGGGCCGCCAGTCGGCGTCGACCTTCAGCGGCACGCGCGTGCCGGCCGCCGGCACATCCACGGCCTTCATCAGGCGAACGCCGTCGCCGACCACCGCGATCAGCGCGGTACCCGGGAAATGGGGCGCGATCGTCAGCTGTGCCGTTTCGCCGGGCTTGTAGCCGGGCTTGTCGAGGCCGACCTCGAGCATGTCGGGCGTTTCCGACGTGGCGCCGAGGCTGACCCAGCCGGCGGAAAATTCCATGCTCGTCGCTGCCGTCGCCATGCCGGGGCGGGTCACCTCCAGCCGGTAGCGCCCGAAGGTGACGGGGGCGGAGATGCGGGCCGGGGAGGGGGAGCCGGCGGCCAGATCGAGCCGGCCTTCCGCGACGCGTTCCGTGGAGGTGGTGGTGTAGTAATCCCACGCGCCATCGCGGTTGAACCACTGGAACGAGGTGTTGACGCGCAAGAGCTGCCAGCTCACCCCGTCAAGCGCGGTCGCCTTGTTCTCGGGTGAGATCGCCGCCACCTCGAACGATGCGGTAGCGCCCTCGCTCACCTGATCGCCGGTGAACAGAGGCCGCACGCCGATGCGCGGGCCGGCTGCGCGCACCGGCAGGCTGATATTTTCCTCGACCGCCCTGCCACCCGGCTCGCGCACGCGCAGCGCGATATCGGCCACCAGCAGCCGCGTGGTGGCCTCAAGGGCGGGAAGGGGAACGGAAACGGTGGCCTTGCCCTGTGCATCGAGCCGGCCGAGATCGTAAAGCGGGCGGCGCACGGGCGTGAAGCCGTCGTCGGCCAGCCCGAAGCGATAACCGGGGAAGCCGGCAAGGCTTTCCGCCGGCTTGATCACGACATCGCCCTCGATGCCGAGCCCGGCCGCGGGCGTGCCGTAGAGATAGCTTGCATCGACGGCGATGGCGGCAGGCCGTCCGGCGGCAAGGGAATCGGCGGTGGTGGAAAGCGACAGCTTCAGCCGCTCGGGCAGGAAATCCTCCACCAGAAAGGTGGTGGAGCCGATGGCGGGGGCCTTGGGGTCTGCGAAGGCTTCTACCCGCCATGTGCCGCGCTGGGCAGCGGGGATGAGATCGAGGTCGGCGGTGCGTCCGCCGAGCCCCTCGTCGGCCACGACCATGCGACGGTAGATGACGCCATCCGGCCGGCTGAACACCAGCGTCAGCGGCACACCCGGCACGGCCTTCGCCTTGCCGTCGCGCAGCAGGGCGGAGAGGTGCACGGTCTCGCCCGCGCGATAAACCCCGCGGTCGGCGTATACGAAGGCATCCAGCGGCCCCGGCGCCGCGCGCCCGGCAACGCCGCGGTCGGAGAGATCGAAGCCCGGAGCGGAGAGATCGAGGAAGGCATAATCCCCGCTGTCGGCCTCGGCCGTTATCAGCGCCGGCGCCATGCCGCCCTTGCCCGCCGCCAGCGCGGCGGGAAACAGGGCGTGACCGGCTGAATCCGCGCGCACCGTACCCAGCACCTCGTCGTTGCGGGCAATCAGGTGCACCTGCACATTGGCGACCGGGCGGGCGTTGCCGAGCGAGCGCACGAAGGCGTGGATGCCGTCGGAGGACGACACCGCCGCCAGTCCGAGATCGGACACGATGAACCACTGGGTGGCGCGCTGCTCCCAGTTTTCCGGCGGCACCTCGCGCGGACGGGCCACCAGCACATAGATGCCCGGCCGCAGGCGTTCGGCCGCCTGATCCACCGGGAAGGCGGTCGTGACCTCGCGGTTCAGCTCGCGCTTCACGTCCATCTCGCCGGACCACACCCGGGCACCCTTGTCGCTGGCGAGTTCCTCGATCTCGTAGGGCGAGAGCTGGCGGCGGAAATCGCCGCCGACAATGGTGCGGGCAAGACTGCGATCGCCGACCCACAGCAGGTCGAGTGCCACGCCGTCGGAATTGACGGAAATCACCGGCACGCCGCGTGCACCGGTGCGCGGCAGCACGTATGCCGCCGAAGGAAAGCGCACCGCAGGCGCACGGTCGCGGACATAGATGGTATAAGTCACCGGCTGCTGCAGCGTCTCGCCCACGACCGAGGGGATGCCGGCGCGCAGCGTGATGTCATAGCGCGCTCCGTGGGTAAGGCCGTCGATGCAGAGTTCCTGGCCACTCACCGTCACCGCCGGATTGGGGGTGCCGGCGAGCGAGACATATTTCGCCATGTCCGTGCGACCCTTGGGCAGGTCCTCCGAGAACTGCACGCACATGCGCGGGCTGGCGGCGTTGGCATCCACCGTGTAGTCGAGCACGCGGAAACCGTAATCGTCGCGCAGCGCCTTGTAGCGCGCCGACACGGCCGGGCTGGGCGCCAGCGCCAGCGAAGCCTTCAGGCTGTCGATCGCCGGCCGCCAGCGCTCGTCGACGGCGAAAGCCTCGCCCGTCTGCGCCAGTGCGGCGGCCTGTTCCGCCCGGGTGGTGGCCACGCGCAGGCCGATCAGCGCGGCGGAAAGCCCGTCGCGGCGCAGCGCATAGCGCCGGTCATAATCATCGGTGTTCTCGCCGAGAAGCTGGCGCGACAGGGCAAGCCAGTCCTTCGTGCTGCCGCCCTGCACGGTGCCTGCCGCCAGATCGGCGGCGATCTCGCCCGCGTCGCGCTGCAGGCGAACCGCTGCCGTCATCCGCGCGCGGAAGGCATCGGCATCCGCCATCGCATCGCGCGGCAGGAAAGCGATGTCGGGCAGGGGCAGGGGCGTGGCCGCCGGCTTGCCGCCCGTGGCGGTCTTGTCCGCTGCGCCCTTCGCCGCCGTCTTGTTCTTCGGCATCAGGCCGGAGACCGCATCGCGGAACGCCTTGGGCTGGCCGGCATCGCTTTTCAGAAAGCACCAGTTGACCTTCGTGTTGAATGTGAAGGCCCGGCAGGTGCCATCCGCCCGGCAGGCGGCCTCGCAGTCGTCGATCGTCAGGTCGCGCAGGGTGCGGTAGTCGAAGCCCGGCAGGTCCGTGCCCGGCAGCCGGCGCACCGCGGCGGTGTCTCCGCCGGCCGCCATCGCCGGCGCTGCGCCGAACAGGGCCGCTGCGACCAGCACAAGCAGCGAAAGCACGATACCCCGGCCACACCCGAAGCCCGCCGCGCGGAAGCCCCGCGAAGCACTGTGACTGGCCATCATGTCTTGGTCTCCCGGGGATGTCCGGCTTAAAACGCCCTGCCTGCCCGCGTCCGACCGATCATTCCGGGTCATGCGCAGACTTTATTAACCATAACAGAGCGCCCCGCCGGCGCAAAACGGCCGGCGGTGATTCCCGCGCTTCGCTCGTGGACCACCGCGAAAAATCCGCGCTCAGCCGGCCTCTTTCTCCGCGAGGAAGGCGGCGATGCGGCTTTGTGTCGCTTCATCCCACAAAAGAGGAGCGTGCCCTTCGCCGGGAACGGTCACGGCGGAAAAGTCCGGGCTGCGGGCAGCCATGGCGGCGACTGTGGCATCGGACAGGATATCCGACAGCGCGCCGTGGATGGAGAGTACCGGAACGGTCTGGCCGGCACCGTGCACCAGCGCCTCGAACTCCGGCCAGAATTCCGGCACGGTCGCCCGCGGGTCGAAGGCGCCGAAAGCCACCTCCAGAGCGCTGTCGTAGTCGATGACCGGCACGCCGTTCTGGTCGCGATAGATCTGGTGCGCATAGCGCGACCAGCCGGCGTCGTCGAGCAGCGGGAACAAGGCGCCCTGCTGGGCGCGCAATTCGGCGATGGCGGCCGGCCATGTCGCGGGCAGTGGCCGGCCGATATAGGCGGCGATGCGGGCCAGCCCCGCGTGCTCGATGGCCGGGCCGATATCGTTGAAGATCGCGGCGGCGAAGAGAGCGGGCTCGATCTTCGCCAGTTTCAGCATGACCAGCCCGCCCCGCGAGGTGCCGAGGAAAGCCGCCCGCCCGAGCCCGAGATGGCGCAGGGCGAGGCGCACGTCCTCCGCCTCCACGACCGGTGTATAGGTGGCGACCGGCGCATAGGACGAGCGCCCGCGCCCGCGCAGGTCGAGCGTGATGACGCGCCGGCCGCGAGCCGAAAGGTATCCGGCAAGATCGGTGAAGTCGCGCCCGCACCGGGTCATGCCCGGCAGGCAGACCAGCGGCAGGCCGGATGCGCCCGCCGGGTTGCTGTCGGTTCCGGCCAGCATCGCGCCGTCGCTGCCGGCATAGGTGAAGGGTTGCGGCTGAACCCCGGACATGAAACCACTCCCTGCGCTCGCGTTCTGGTTGCGCCGCTGCGCCGTGTCGCGGCGGAAAACGGCTGCGCCCTCATCGTTGTGGCCGAAGCCTAGCCCCGGCCGGCCGGGGCTGCAAACTGCGATGTTTACGGAGTATGGTTGTATCGGTCCGGAACCGGGTGGATCGCGGGCTGTTGAAATCGGCCGCCCGGCTTTTCTTCCCCTCTCGGAAGCGTTAACCAAGAGGTTCGCCCGCCGGCAACGGCAGGGCACGAGCCGCCGAGAGGAGCGCCCGGATGCG
>DAIPYB010000192.1:0-5818 GCA_036782955.1 Pseudoxanthobacter sp.
GCGCGGTCGGCCGGCTTGCTGGTGAATATGCCCTTCCATGCCCGAGTTGCCGGGGTCAGGCAAGGCATTGGCGGCGGCAGGCGGTCCGGTGGGTTTGTGATGCGGTATTTTTATACCGTATACATGCAGCCCGGCCGCCGGCCGCGGCTGTCGCGGGCGGTTGACAGGGGGAGAAGGACCGATATCGTCGCGCGAAATTCCGTCTGCGGGTCACAGGTGTTATCTCCTGCCCGCCTCCGCCCCCGGCCGGCCGGGCCTGCCCGCGGGCTTCACGTCAGGATTTTGCCGAAATGACCGCCATCGACACCGCTGAACTCTCCGCCGCGATCGAGGCTGCCTGGGAGGACCGCGCCGCCATCGACGCCACCACCCGCGGCGCCGTACGCGATGCGGTGGAAACCACGCTTGCGCTGCTGGACGACGGCGGCGTGCGTGTCGCCTCGCAGGACGAGACCGGCTGGACGGTGCACCAGTGGGTGAAGAAGGCGGTGCTGCTGTCGTTCCGCCTCAACCCCATGGCCGTCATCCCGGGCGGTCCGGGGCAGGCGGTGTGGTGGGACAAGGTTTCCTCCAAGTTTGATGGCTGGGGCGCCAAGGAATTCTCGGCCGCCGGCTTCCGCGCGGTGCCCGGCGCCATCGTGCGCCGCTCCGCCTATATCGCGCCGGGTGTGGTGCTGATGCCCTCCTTCGTCAATCTCGGCGCCTATGTCGCCGAGGGCACCATGGTGGATACGTGGGTCACCATCGGAAGCTGTGCCCAGATCGGCCGCAACTGTCACATCTCCGGCGGCGTTGGCATCGGCGGCGTGCTGGAGCCGCTGCAGGCCGGCCCGGTCATCATCGAGGATGACTGCTTCATCGGCGCCCGCTCGGAAGTGGCCGAGGGCGTGATCGTCGGCCGTGGCGCGGTGCTGTCCATGGGCGTGTTCCTCGGCGCCTCGACCAAGATCGTCGACCGCGAGACCGGTGAGGTGTTCGTCGGCCGCGTACCGCCTTATTCGGTGGTGGTGCCGGGCACCCTGCCGGGCCGTCCGCTGCCCGACGGCACGCCCGGGCCGGCGCTGTCGTGCGCGGTCATCGTCAAGCGCGTGGACGAGCGCACCCGCTCCAAGACCTCCATCAACGAGCTGCTGCGCGACTGATCGCCGGCGACCGCTCCGGCGCGGATTCTTTGCCCGGTCAAATTGCCATTTGACCAAAGGGGTGATAGAAGCCGGCCGTCTTCGTGGACCGCCCGGCTAAAAGGGCATGCCGTGGCGGCCCGAAATGCTCAAGGCATCCGTGAGGGAAGACCGCAGGGCCCCGGAAGGGGACCCGCGTTTTCCTGTTGTCGGATCCGCAGAATATCAGGAGAGCCAAAGTGCCCAAGCTTAAGACCAAGTCCGGCGCCAAGAAGCGCTTCAAGCTCACCGCCACTGGCAAGGTGAAGGTTCAGCAGGCCGGCAAGCGCCACGGCATGATCAAGCGGACGACCAAGTTCATCCGCAATGCCCGCGGCACCACCGTGCTGGCCGCCCCCGATGCGCGCATCATCAAGAAGAACTTCCTGCCGAACGGCTGATTTTCTTCCGGTCGCATCCGAACCTTTATCGAATTCTCTTAAGGAGTAACCGCCATGGCGCGCGTGAAGCGGGGCGTTACCGCCCATGCCAAGCACAAGAAGGTCCTGAAGGCCGCAAAGGGCTTTTATGGCCGTCGCAAGAATACCATCCGCACGGCGAAGGCCGCTGTCGACAAGTCCCTGCAGTACGCCTATCGCGACCGCAAGGCCAAGAAGCGCAGCTTCCGCGCTCTGTGGATCCAGCGCGTGAACGCCGCTGTCCGCGAGTTCGGGCTGACCTACTCGCGCTTCATCGACGGCCTGACCAAGGCCGGCATCGAAGTCGATCGCAAGGTGCTCTCCGACCTGGCGATCCGCGAGCCGGAGGCCTTCAAGGCCCTCGTCGAGCAGGCCAAGGCCAAGCTCGCCGCCTGAGCCGGCCGCAACGCCGCATGATCCGACAAACGGCCGCCCCGCTACCGGGGCGGCCGTTTGCATTTCTTCAGCCGGCTGGCGCGGCTTTTTTCCCGGCCGGCTTTAATTTCATCGACGAAAAGCCGCGATTGGCTACTATTTCCGCACGGAAAGCCGGTCCGTGGGGACAGAGGGACAGAATGTCCCGGCGGACCGGGCAGGTTTGTCCGGGGAGGTTGCCATGTCCGGGTTCTTTGCCGCGGGTTCAGCATCGCGTTCCGTTTCCGCCCGGTCCGGCCGCGCGCGCCGCGCCGGGGCCGCCCTAGCGCTGGCTCTGGTCGCAGGCGGTCTTGTTACCGGCGGTCTCGTGGCGGGCGCCGCGCCCGCCGAGGCTGGCTGGTGGGGGCCGGGCCCGTGGGGAGGCCCCGGGCCATGGGGTGGTCCACGCTGGGCCGGTCCCGGCTGGGGACCGGGCTGGGGCTATGACGGCGGGGCCGTTGCCGCCGCTGGAATCATCGGCCTGGCCGCCGGCACCGCTATCGGTGCCGCTGTCGCCGCGCCGCCGGCTCCGGTTTATGTCGCTCCGCCGGTCGTCTATGCCCCGCCGCCCGTGGTCTACGCGCAGCCGGCAGTGCCGGTTTACGGCGCCCCCGTTGCCGTGCCGGCCGCGCCGCCGGCGGTGGCCGTTGCCTCCGGGCGACCGGCGCCGTGGTCGCCCGCATGGTACAGCTATTGTTCGGCGCGGTACCGCTCGTTCAATCCGCAGTCGGGAACCTTCGTCGGCTATGACGGGGTGCGCCGCTTCTGCACCTGATGCCGGCATCGGCGGTGGCCGTGCCTGTGGCAGCATCGCCCGCCCGGTGGGAATTGGGCACCCTGCGGCGGGAAAGCGCCGCCACAGGCGTTGACGAAGCGTTACCGCTTCGGCCCAATGGCGACCGATTCGCGCCGCCTCATTCCGGCACGACAGGGTTGCACGCCTCCTTGAAAGAGAGGATCAGCATGAACGGACGTAAAGCCGTCCTGGTGGGTTTGGGTCTGGCACTGGCGACGGCCGGCTGCACGCGGTTCGGTCCGCAGCCCGTGGAGACGCAGCCGGCGCCGCTGACGCCGGTTCCCACCGCTCCGGTGCAGATGACGCAGCTTCCGCCCCCGGTGCCGGCCGAGCCGCCGCCGGTCACGGAACAGACGCCGCCCCAGCCCGAGCAGGCCTCCCTGCCGGCGCCCGAGCAGCAGCTCGCCGTGCAGCGCTCCGACATGATCGGCGGCTGGACGATCGAGAGCGGCGGCCAGCGCTGCCAGCTCTTCATGGTGCTCACCGGCTGGACCGGCGGCTATCGCGCTTCCACGCGCGGTTGCCAGAGCGACGTGCTCAAGAGCATTTCCGCGTGGGACCTGAACGGCAATGCCATCACGCTGAAGGATTCCGGTTCGGCGGCTGTCGCCACGCTCTACTCCACCGCACCGAGTTCCTTCCAGGGCCGCCTGTCGAGCGGTCAGGGCATCACCGTCAGCCGCTGACGGCGCCGGGCGGAGAGAGAAAAAGGCCGCCGCCGGGGAAGCCGGCGGCGGCCTTTTCTATTTTGTCATCCCGTCCGGTTCAGCCACGCGGGGATGGTCCGTCGCCGTGGGGAGGCTCCGACAATGCCTCCTCCGGGGTGGTGTTGTCGGCCAGTGTGTGGCGCTGCATCAGCGGAATCTGCGCCATCGCGAAGGCGATGGTCAGCGGCAGCACGCCGAAAACCTTGAAGCTGACCCAGAAATCCGTCGAGAAGGCCCGCCATACCACCTCGTTGAGGATGGCGAGGAACACGAAGAACAGGCCCCAGCGCAGCGTCAGCTTGCGCCAGCCCTCTTCGTCCAGACGCAGAACCTCGTCGAACACATGGCCGATAAGCGAGCGGCCGAACGCCAGCCCGCCGAGCAGCACGCCCGCAAACAGCAAATTGACGATGGTGGGCTTCAGCTTGATGAACGTCTCGTCGTGAAAGGCGAGCGTGAGGGTGCCGAACACCAGCACCACGGCCCCGGACACGATCGGCATGACCGGCAGGCGGCGCACCAGAATGAACGATACCGCCAGCGCCACCGCCGTCGCAGCCATGAAGCCGCCCGTGGCCACGAACAGGTCGGCGCGTCCGTTCAGAACGAAGAACACCGCCAGAGGTCCGAGTTCAAGCGCGAGCTTGACGAGGGGCGGCAGCCGGCGGGCGGGCGCGGCGGCGGTTTTGGTCATGAACTGTCCTTCACGGAAAGCCGTGCCGGGCGGCCGCCTCTGGCCGCTTCCCCCGGGTTTCCGGCATGTGATCTCTCGCGACATTTGCGCGCCTTGTCCGCGGCGATCAAGCCCGATTGCATGGCTCGCGACCCGTCGGCGGGTTGCAGGTGCCGGCAACCGGCAATCCTGCGCGGGAAAATGCCACCAAAGACCCGATTTGGGGTCGAGATTGTGCCACACTCTCCGTAGCATGTGGAACAGGTGGCCGGTCCGGGCAATACAGCCGCTTCGGGGCTGACGTCTTGTTTCAGGACCAGAAGTCTTCGCTGTTGCCGGAATGGCCCGGCAGCCGGCTGGCGTCCGTCCGCTGCCCCGCCCTTGCGCGGTGCCGGGTCAGGTTCGCCGACCGTATTCTGCGGCAGGCTTCGTGCCACCGGGGGTGAGTAAAGGAACGCCATGACCTTGCCGATCGTGCTGGCCGCCGTGGCCGGCCTCCTCGTGATGATCGCGCTGTTGCAACCGCTGGCGCAGCGGCTGCAGGTGCCCCCCTCCGTGGTTCTGGCAACCGTCGGTATCCTCATCGGAGCGGCGGCGGCGTTCGTATTCTATTCGCCTACCGTCACCGCGCTCGATGGCGTGGCGCGGGTGTTCGTGGAATTGCCGATCACGGCCGACACGTTCCTTTACGTGTTTCTGCCCGTGCTCCTGTTCCAGACCTCGCTCAGCCTCGATGTCCGGCGACTGGTGGAGGACGCTGCCCCCGTGCTGCTGCTGGCTGTGGTGGCGGTTCTGGTGGCCACCTTCGCCATCGGGTTTTCGCTTGCGCCGGTCACGGGGCAGCCGCTGGTCGCCTGCCTGCTGCTCGGCGCCATCGTGGCGACCACCGATCCGGTGGCCGTGATCGCCATTTTCCGCGAACTCGGCGCGCCGGCGCGCCTGACGCGTCTGGTGGAAGGCGAAAGCCTGCTCAATGACGCCGCCGCCATCACGCTGTTCGTGCTGCTGCTTGGCCTGCTGGTGTCGGGCGAGAAGGTGGGGGCGGCCACGGCGCTGCGCCATTTCGCACTCGCCGGCCTGGGCGGTGCGGCGTTCGGCTATGTCGGCGGGCTCATTGCCAACCTGCTGTTCCGTCTGGTGCGCGATATTCCGCCCGCCCTCGTCACGCTCTCGGTGGCGCTGCCCTATCTGGTCTATATCGGCGGCGAGCAGATCTTCCATATCTCCGGCGTGGTCGCGGTGGTTGCGGCCGGCATTGCCGTCAACATCCACGCCCCCACCATCGTCGCCCCCGATTCATGGCGCTACCTGCGCGAAATCTGGGAACAGGTGGAGTTCTGGGCCGCTTCGCTCATTTTCGTGTTCGCCTCCATTCTGGTGCCGCGGCTTCTCGGCGATATCGGACTGTGGGATCTGGTGCCGCTCGGCGTGCTCATTCTGGCGGCGTTCGCCTCCCGTCTTGCGGTGCTGTTCTGCCTGCTGCCCCTGCTCAGCCTGCTGCGGCTGTCGCAGAAGGTGGCCAACGCTCACAAGCTGGTCATTGCATGGGGCGGCCTGCGTGGCGCCGTCACGCTGGCGCTGGCGCTTTCGGTGACGGAAAATCCGTTCGTCGATCCCGATATCAAACGCTTCATCGCCGCCACGGCCAC
>DAIPYB010000193.1:0-5781 GCA_036782955.1 Pseudoxanthobacter sp.
TCTGGTTCCGCAAGGAAGTGAAGACGGTCGAGGACCTCAAGGGCCTGAAGATGCGCATTGCCGGCTTTGCCGGCAAGGTCATGGCAAAGCTCGGCGTCGTGCCGCAGCAGATCGCCGGCGGCGATATCTATCCGGCGCTGGAGCGCGGCACCATCGATGCCGCCGAGTGGGTCGGTCCCTACGATGACGAGAAGCTCGGCTTCTATCGCGTCGCGCCGTATTATTACTATCCCGGCTGGTGGGAAGGCGGCCCGGCGATCCATGCTTTCGTCAACAAGGCGAAGTGGGAGCAACTGCCGAAGCACTATCAGGCGGTGCTGCGGGCGGCGTGCGCGCAGGCCAACGAGGTGATGCTGGCCAAGTACGACACCGTCAATCCCGTTGCCCTCAAGCGGCTCTATGCGCAGGGCACCAAGGTGGTGCCCTATCCGGCGGAAATCCTCATGGCGGCTTTCAAGGCGTCGGAGGAAGTCTATGCCGAGGTGAGCGCCCAGAACGCCGACTTCAAGAAGATTCTGGATCACTGGAAGCCCTTCCGCTCCCAGGAAGCGTTCTGGTTCCAGTATCCGGACGGCACGTTCGATCGCTTCCAGGCCTATCTGCAGCAGCAGAAGCTGCTCTGACCGGGCCCGCCTCGCGCAGGCGCAGGCCGGCGGGGCACGAACGGACAGGCCGGCTGCCGGGAAAACCATTTCCCGGCAGCCGGCATTTTGCCGGCAACGATCCGCTTTCCTCCGCAGGCGATCTGTGGCCTATTCCGCCCGTCCGGGGCCGCGGCCCGGAATCCGGGGACGGGTCCGCCCATGATCGTGATCGAGAATGTCCGCCATGGCTTTGGCGAGCGCACGGTGCTGGATGGCATCGATCTGGCGCTGGCCGAGCGGCGTATCGCCATCGTGGGTGCCAACGGTTCGGGCAAGAGCACGCTGCTGCGCCTTCTGAACGGCCTCGTGGTGCCCGATCAGGGCCGGGTCACCGTGGATGGGCTCGATACCCGCATCGACGGGCGGGCGGTGCGGCGCAGGGTGGGGTTCGTCTTCCAGAATCCCGACAGCCAGATCGTTTTCCCGGTGGTCGAGGAAGACCTCGCCTTCGGCCTGAAGAACCGCGGCCTTCCGAAGGCGGAAATCGCCGGCCGGGTCGAAGCGGCGCTGGCGCGCTTCTCGCTGTCGCATCTGCGTACCGAGGCGGCCCATCATCTCTCCGGCGGCGAAAAGCAACTGCTCGCCATTTCGGGCGTGCTCGTCATGGAGCCGGACTATCTGGTGCTGGACGAGCCGACGACACTTCTCGACCTGCGCAACAAGCGCCGCATCGCTGCCGCGCTCGATGGGCTGAACGAGGCGGTGGTGATGGTCACCCACGACCTCGATCTGGTCGCCGGGTTCGACCGCGTCATCGTTATCGATCAGGGCCGGGTGGCGGCAGATGACCGGCCGGAGCCGGCGCTGGCGCGCTATCGCGCCATGATGGCGTAAGGCGCGATGGCCATGTCGCATTCGAACACCCGCGCGCCCCTGCCTGCTGGGCGCCCGCGGTGGCTGTGGCGCCTTCCCGCCGGCTTCAAGCTGGCCGTTCTGGCGGTGGCCGGCACGGCGGCGTTCGTGGTTGAAAGTCTGCCGGTGCTGGGGGCTTTTCTGGCGGCGGTCGTCGTGCTGTGGCTTGCGGGCGGTGCGGGGGCGCGGCAACTGCTGACCGAGCTGCGGCGCCTGTTCTGGGTCGTCGCGGTGCTGTTTGCCGTTCAGGCGCTGCTGGGCGACTGGCGGCTGGGGCTGGCCGTCGTCACACGCCTTGCGGCGTTGGTGCTGCTGGCAAGTCTGGTGACAGCCACCACGCGGACCACGGCCATGATTGCGGCGCTGGAGCGGCTGTTGCAGCCGCTGGCGCTGGTTGGGCTCTCGCCCGTGCGCATTTCGCTGGCCATCGCCATGGCCTTCCGCTTCCTTCCGCTGATCGGCGATATTGTCGCCGAAGTGCGCGAGGCGCAGAAGGCACGGGGACTGGAGAGAAGTTTTCTGGCGATCGCCGTTCCGGTGATCGTGCGTTCGCTGAAACTGGCCGACACCATGGCCGAGGCGATCGACGCCCGCGGGTTTGACCCGGCGGGTCGGGCTGCCCGGCCGGAAAGAACCGACAGGAGCCATCGTTGACCACTCGCGATATCGTTCAGATCGCGCTGTTCGCCGCCATTACCGCGGCGCTGGCGCTTTTCCCGCCCGTGACCATGCCCATTGCCGGTGTGCCCATCACCGCGCAGTCGCTGGCGCCGATGCTGGCGGGTTCCATCCTCGGCGCGCGCCGGGGCGGCCTCGCCATTGTACTGTTTCTGGTGCTCGTGGCGGCCGGGCTGCCGCTGCTGGCCGGCGGGCGCGGCGGCATTGCCGTGTTCTTCGGGGTGACCGGCGGTTTCATGTTCGGCTGGATCGCCGCCGCCTTCCTCATCGGCTTCCTGACCGAGATCGCCTGGCGGCGCTATAATTTCTGGCTGGCAGCACTCATCAACATCGCCGGCGGCATCGGCGTGGTCTATGCGCTGGGCGTGCCCTGGGTGGCGGTGGTGGCCAAGATACCGTTCCTGACGGCCCTTGGCGGTTCGGCCGTGTTCATCCCCGGCGACATCGTCAAGGCCATCATCGCCTCGGCCGTGGCGGTTACCGTGAAGCGCGCCTATCCGGTGATCCGCGCCCGCGCCTGACAAGGCGGGGACCGCGCCGACCCGTTGTCGCTGCCCTGCGCCCCCGTCCTTCCCCCGTTTTCGCGGGAGGGGCGGGGCGTTTGCTTTTCCGCCCTCAGTCGCGCCAGTACAGCGGCGTGAACAGCACGAGCACGGTCATGATCTCAAGGCGGCCGAGAAGCATGGCGGCGGTCAGGACAGACGTGGAAAAATCGTCCAGCGGTGCAAAGGTGCCCGCCGGGCCAATGGAGGGCTCGATGCCCGGCCCGACATTGCACAGCGCCGATATGACGGCCGACAGTGCCGTCAGCAATTCCATGCGGGACACCGTGCACAGCAGCAGCGTCATCACTGCCATCAGCCCGACGAAGCCGATGAGGAACACCACGACGGATTCGAAAACCTCCGGCTCCACCACCTTGTCGCCATAGCGCATCACCGCCACCGACGAGGGATAGATCAGCCGCCGCATGGAGCGTGTCAGCGCCTGCCACAGAATGATGAGGCGGTAAATCTTGATGCCGCCCGAAGTGGAGCCCGAGCAGGCGCCGAAAAAGGTGAGGAAGAAGAAATATCCCACCGGCAGCGCACCCCAGCCAAGATAGTCCTGCGAGGCAAAGCCCGTGGTGGTGATGATGGAAATGACGTTGAAGGCGGAATGGGTGAGCGCGTCGAGAAACGGCTGCCGGCCGGTCAGCGTCATCCACAGTGCCAGCGTCAGCGATGTAAACGCGATGACCGCCAGAAACACGCGCACCTGCATGTCGCGGAACAGGTCGAGCCGGGCGTGGGCCACCAGCCGCACCACCAGAATCAGCGGCAGGCCGCCGCACACCATGAAGAAGGATGCTGTCCACAGCAGTGCCGGCGAGGACGAGAAATAGCCGAACGAGGCGTCGTGGCTGCTCATGCCGCCGGTGGAGACCGTGGCCAGCGCATGCACAAGGCCATCGAACGGCGACATGCCCAGCACCATGAAGGTGAAGGCGCACACCACGATCAGGCCGACGTAAAGCATGCACAGCGCAGCCGTGATCTCGCGCACGCGGGGCATGAACTTGTCGGAGCGGTCGGACGATTCGGTGCGGAAAAGCTGCATGCCGCCGACGCGCAGGAACGGAAACAGGAACAGCCCGATAGCCACGATTCCAAGACCACCGACCCCCTGCAGCATCGCCCGCCACAGCACGAGGCCGCGCGGCGCCCTGTCGAGCCCGGTAATGACGGTGGCACCCGTCGTGGTCAGACCGGACATCGCCTCGAACATCGCCTTGGCGAAGCTGAGCTTGAGACCGGCGAAATAGAACGGCAGCGAGCAGACGAGGGCCATCAGCACCCACAGCAGCGTCGTCACCATGAAGCCGAACCGCACCGAAAAATGCGGCAGCGGCGCGCGGGTGGCGATGAGCGCCATCAGGGACACGCCGGCCACGATCACGGCGCTGATGAAAAAGACCCGCCAGTCCCGGTTGCCGTCCGCGAAGTCCACCGCGGCCGGCGCCAGCATCAGCGCGGCCATGGCCATCGTGAAGAACGACGAGATATAGAGCGTGGGGCGCAGATATTGCAGGGCTTGCATGGAATCCCGGACGGGCTGGAGGCCGTGCGCGCGGAACCGTGGCGCAGTGCCGGCGGGGCCGCATCTGTCTCTACATTCAGGATTGTATCGCGGACTGCAAGATGGCCGGGCGCGGCGCGCCGCCGCGCGCATGCCGCAAGGAACCTATTGACGGGGCGCCGATTTCGCGCAACACAATCGCCCGTCGTCCGCAGAAAGCGCTCTCCCGTGGAAAGCCTGTCCCTTGCCGCCCCGCTCATTTCCGGCCGCGCCTTCCGGCGCGCGGTTGAGTTCGTGCGCGCAAAGGCCGGTTCCGCCGCGCTTTCCGGCATCGGGGTCGCGGTCACCCTCAAAACGACCGGCACCAGCAAAACGCTCAAGACGACCACGGCTTGACGTCTCCTTGCGCTCCGACCGGCTCTCCCCCGGGGCTCGAGGGGGAGGCATCAGGCCGCGGGTGTCGCAAACGCGACGGGTGCGGCAGGTGGGAGAGAGTTTCAAGGAGACAAAGCAATGGGTTACAGGGTTGCAGTCGTAGGCGCCACCGGCAATGTGGGCCGCGAGATGCTCGATATTCTCGATGAGCGCGGCTTTCCCGCAGACGAGGTGATCGCGGTTGCCTCCCGGCGCAGCCAGGGAACCGAGGTTTCCTTCGGCGACCGCACCCTGAAGGTGCAGGCGCTGGAAAACGTCGATTTCTCCCGCATCGATATCGCGCTGATGTCCGCCGGCGGTGCCGTGTCCAAGGAGTGGTCGCCGAAGATCGCCGCTGCCGGTGCTGTGGTGATCGACAATTCCTCGCAGTGGCGCATGGACCCGGACGTTCCGCTGATCGTGCCGGAAGTGAATGCCGATGCCATCGTCGGCTTCCGCAAGAAGGGCATCATCGCCAACCCGAACTGCTCCACCGCGCAGCTCGTCGTGGCGCTGAAGCCCATTCATGAGCGGGCCGGCATCCGCCGTGCCGTGGTCTCCACCTACCAGTCCGTCTCGGGCGCCGGCAAGGACGCCATGGACGAGCTGTTCGAGCAGACCCGCGCGGTGTTCGTGTCGGATCCGGTGGAGGCCAAGAAGTTCCCGAAGCGGATCGCCTTCAACCTCATCCCGCATATCGATGTCTTCATGGACGACGGTTTCACCAAGGAAGAGTGGAAGATGACCGCCGAGACCAAGAAAATCCTCGATCCGAAGATCAAGCTGACCGCGACCTGCGTGCGCGTGCCGGTGTTCGTCTCGCATTCCGAATCGGTCAATCTCGAGCTGGAAAACCCGCTCTCCGCCGATGAGGCCCGCGAGATCCTGCGCGAGGCGCCGGGTTGCCTCGTCATCGACAAGCGCGAGCCGGGCGGCTACATCACCCCGCTCGAGGCGACCGGCGAGGACGCGACCTACATCAGCCGCCTGCGCGATGATCCCACCGTGGAGAACGGTCTGGCGATGTGGATCGTTTCCGACAACCTGCGCAAGGGTGCGGCGCTGAACGCGGTGCAGATCGCCGAGGTTCTGGTGAACCGCAAGCTGATCCAGAGCCGCGCGGCCGCCTGAGCCG
>DAIPYB010000194.1:0-5761 GCA_036782955.1 Pseudoxanthobacter sp.
AGAAGCAGCGTGTCGGCATCGCGCGGGCACTGGCGACCCGCCCGGATATCCTGCTCTGCGACGAGGCCACCAGCGCGCTCGATCCCGAGACCACGCGCTCCGTGCTCGCGCTGCTGCAGGAAATCAACGCCGATCTCGGGCTGACAATCGTTCTTATAACCCATGAAATGGATGTGGTGCGGCAGGCCTGCGACCGTATCGCCGTGCTCGATGGCGGGCAGGTCTGCGAACTCGGGCCGGTGGCCGACGTATTCCTTCGGCCGCGACACCCTGCGACGCTGCGGCTGGTGCGCGAGGCGGAGGACGGAGGCGACGACAACGCCGCCGGTGAAGACGTCTACCGGCTCACCTTCGTCGGCGCCAGCGCACACCGGCCGCTGCTCGGGGCTGTCGCCCGCGACCACGGTGTCGATTACGGCATCGTCGCCGGCCGTATCGGCCATATCCGCCAGACGCCCTATGCCCAGATCACCGTTGCCCTTTCCGGCAACGACGTGCCCGGCGCTCTTGCCGCTTTTGCACGCCATGGCGTGGCGGTGGATGCCATCGGCGCCGGCGGGGAGGCGGGACATGCCTGAGAGTCTGCTCGCCGCCATCGACTGGAAAGCCATCGTCAATGCCCTCGGCCAGACGCTGACGATGCTGGCGGGTTCGCTCGTCTTCACGGTCGTCGTCGGCCTGCCGCTGGGGGTGCTGCTGTTCCTGACCGGGCGCAACCAGCTGCTGCAGAG
Source organism: Pseudoxanthobacter sp. (assembly GCA_036782955.1). GTDB lineage: Bacteria > Pseudomonadota > Alphaproteobacteria > Rhizobiales > Segnochrobactraceae > Pseudoxanthobacter. The sequence goes on from DAIPYB010000194.1 coordinate 732, forward strand.
CCTGCCGTTCTACGGGGTGCTGTCGTTCGTGCTCAACATCGTCCGCTCGGTACCGTTCATCATCCTGCTGGTGGTGCTGATGCCGGTCACCGTGCTGATCACCGGTACCACGCTGGGGGTGCGCGGCGTCATTCCGCCGCTCGTCATCGGCACCGTCCCGTTCTTCGCGCGCCTTGTGGAAACGGCGCTGCGCGAGGTCGACCGCGGTGTCATCGAGGCGACGCAGGCGATGGGCGCGACGACGACGCAGATCGTGCTCAGGGCACTGTTGCCGGAAGCCTTGCCGGGCCTCATCGCCGCGGTGACCGTCACCGCGCTGGTCCTCATCGACTACACCGCGATGGCAGGCGCCATCGGCGGCGGCGGGCTCGGCGATCTGGCGATCCGCTACGGCTACCAGCGGTTTCAGACCGAAATCATGGTGGTCACCGTCATGATTCTCATCGCGCTCGTGCAACTCATCCAGGCGACCGGCAATCGCCTCGTGGCGCGCTTCTCGCGCCGCTGAGCCTCCAGACCCTTCATCCGGCCGGCGCCCGCACTCCGGCAGCCCTTCTCTCCAGAAACTTTCAAGCCGGAGTTCCATTCCATGTCATTGCGAAAGAAATTTCTGGCCCTCGCGGCCGCATTTGCCCTGACCGCCTCGCCGGCGGTTGCCGGCGAAACCCTTGTCGTGGGCGCCACCGCGGTGCCCCACGCCGAGATTCTGGAATTCGTGAAGCCGATCGTCGCCAAGGAAGGCGTCGATCTCGATATCCGCGTGTTCTCCGACTATATCCAGCCCAATGCCCAGCTCGTGGCCGGGCAGCTTGACGCGAACTATTATCAGTATCGCCCGTTTCTTTACGACTATAACCGCGAGCACAAGACCGATCTGGTGGCGATCGTGCCGGTTCATGTCGAGCCGTTCGTCGCTTACTCGACCAAGATCAAGTCTCTGGACGAGCTGAAGGATGGTGCCAAGGTTGCCATTCCGAACGACCCGGTCAATGGCGGTCGCGCGCTCCTGCTGCTGCAGAAGCTCGGCCTGATAACGGTGAAGGGCAAGCCCGAGCTTGAGAAGCCGGACGATCCGCTGCCGACCCTGAAGGACGTGACCGCCAACCCCAGGCATCTCGATATCGTCGAGCTGGAATCGGCCTTCCTGCCGCGTGCGCTGTCTGAGGTCGATCTTGCGGTTCTGAACGGAAACTACGTTCTGGAGGCAAAGCTGGATATCGCGCAGTCGCTGTTCATCGAAAAGGGGCAGGACGGCCGCAATATCTGGGGCGAATACCTCGTCACCACCCCGGCCAATGTCGACAAGCCCGCGATCAAGATTCTGGCGAAGGCGCTGAACAGCGACGAGACGCGCCAGTTCATTCTGGATCGCTACAAGGGCCAGATTTTCCCGGCCTTCTGACGATCGCGGGGCCGCGGCGGCCTGACGGCTGCGGCCCCATATCTCCCTTCCTACAGAAGGATGGTCGGCCATGGCCACCCCAGAGATCACCGCCGCCCGGCTGAAAGCCGCCGAGGCGGATAATCCCTCCGCACCCGGCTGGGCCGCCGCGCTGCCCGAAGCCGCAGCCCACGTGATCGCCGACGATGACGAAGCGATTGCCGTTGCCGGACGGCTTTCCGCGGTCTTCGCGGAAGGCGCGGCCGAGCGCGACCGGAACCGGCGCCTGCCGGTGCGCGAACTCGATCTCTTTTCCCAGAGCGGTCTGTGGGGCATCACCATTCCGCGTGCCTACGGCGGCGCCGGGGTGTCGCAGGTCACCGTCGGCCGGGTTTTCGCCCGCCTTGCCGCCGGCGATCCTTCGGTGACGCAGATCGCGCAGAACCATTTCGAGATCGTCGATGTGATCCGCTCGACCGGCAGCGAGGCGCAGAAGAAGGCCCTGTTCGGCCTGATCCTCGCCGGATACCGGCTGGGCAATGCATTTTCCGAGTTCGGCGGCAAGAATGTGGAGGACTTCTCCACTCGTCTGACGAGGGATGGCGACAATTACCGGGTCAATGGCCGGAAGTTCTATTCGACGGGTGCGCTGTTCGCCCATCTGGTGCCCATCGTTGCGCTGGGCGAGGACGGTCATGTTGTGGTGGCGGTTGCCGATCGCACCGCGCCGGGGCTGCGGGTGACGGACGACTGGTCGGCCTTCGGCCAGCGCACCACGGCAAGCGGCACGGTGGTGCTGGAGAATGTGCCGGTTCCGGCCGAGCGTGTTCTGCCGGCGCACATCGTCTATGAGAATCCCAGCGCGGCCGGCCCCCAGAGCCAGTTGCTCCATGCTGCCATCGATCTGGGTATCGCTGAGGGCGCCATCACCGCCACGATCGAATTCGTGCGGACCCGCGCGCGGCCGTGGATCGACAGCGGGGCGGAGAAGGCAACCGACGATCCCTATACCATCAGTGCCATCGGCGACCTGAAGGTGCGCTACACCGCCGCCCGGCTTGCGCTGGACGAGGCCGGCCGGGTGCTGGATGAGACGCTGAAGGACGTGAACGGCGCGTCCATCGCCCGCGCCAAGATCGCGGCAGCCGAGGCCAAGGTACTGACCACGGAAGTGGCGCTGCTGGCAGCCAACAAGCTGTTCGAACTGGCGGGCACGCGATCCACGCTGGCCGAGCACAATTTCGACCGCTACTGGCGCGATGCCCGTACCCACACGCTGCACGATCCGGTGCGCTGGAAATTCAATGCTATTGGTCGCTGGTACCTGACGGGCACCGAGCCGCCGCTGCATTCGTGGATCTGAGCCCTGCGCAAAACGGCGGGCCGGGCGTTTGTCGCGCCCGGTCCGCCGAAATCGCTATTGCAGCATCAGGCCTTCAGCGAGGCCATGTCGATGACGAAGCGATATTTGACGTCACTCTTCAGCATCCGGGCATAAGCCGTCTCGATCTCCTGAATGGGGATGATCTCGATGTCGGACGTGATGTTGTGGGCGCCGCAGAAATCCAGCATTTCCTGCGTCTCGGCGATGCCGCCGATCAGGGAGCCGGCGAAATTGCGCCGCCGCCAGATGACGCTGAAGACGGCGACCGGCAGCGGCTCCTCCGGGGCTCCCACCTGCACCAGCGTGCCGTCGCGCTTCACCAGACCGAGATAGAGGTTGATGTCGTGGGTCGCTGCCACCGCATCGACGATCAGGTCGAAGCTCTCGGCATGGGCGGCCACGGCCTGCGGGTCGGTGGAGAGCACGACCTCGTCGGCGCCGAGGCGCTTGCCGTCCTCGATCTTGGAGGCGGATGTCGTGAACAGAACGACATGGGCACCCAGCGCATGGGCCAGCTTCACGGCCATGTGGCCGAGGCCGCCAAGGCCGACGATACCCACCTTCTTGCCGGGGCCCGCACCCCAGTGGCGCAGCGGCGACCATGTGGTGATGCCCGCGCACAGCAGCGGGGCAACGGCCGCCAGCGGCAGGTTATCCGGAATGCGCAGCGCGAAGTCTTCGCTGACCGTGACGTGGCTGGAATAGCCGCCATAGGTGTGGCCGCCGCTGACCGCATCGGGCGAATTATAGGTGCCGGTGAAGCCGGGGGTGCAATATTGCTCCAGACCTTCCTGGCAGCTCGGGCAGGTGCGGCAGGAATCGACCATGCAGCCGACGCCGGCCAGATCGCCCACACTGAAGCGGGTAACGTCGCTGCCCACGGCCGTGATGCGGCCGACGATCTCGTGACCCGGAACGGCCGGGAAAACGGTATTCTGCCACTCGTTGCGGGCCGTGTGCAGATCCGAGTGGCAGACGCCGCAATAAAGGATCTCGATGAGAACGTCATTCGGACCCGGATCGCGCCGCTCGAAGGTGAACGGGGCGAGCGGCGTCGAGGCATCGCGCGCGGCATAGCCGGTGCAGGTAAACATGGCGATCCGTATCCTTGGCGGGGTGCAGAGTGATTTTCCGGAACGAACGCCCGCTGCCGGCGCGGGGGAGCGGGCCGGCAGCGGGTATGGGCGCTTCAAGGCGCGCTCTGATTATCGTCTTGTGACGATAAAACGGCACCTGAATTCAGTTCAACGCCGCATGGAATTTCGTTCATCCATGCGGAAGCCGGATCACGCTTCCGGCAGTGTCAGGCGGCCGTCGATGCGGCGTGGCACGCGATAGGGGTTGCCATCCTGCAAGGCCGGCGGCAGCAGCGCCTGCGGTACATCCTGATAGCAGACCGGGCGCAGGAAACGGGCAATGGCCAGCGTACCGACCGAGGTGGAGCGACCGTCCGCCGTGGAGGGATAGGGACCACCATGCACCATGGCGTGCGCCACCTCCACGCCAGTGCCGAAACCGTTGGCAAGCACCCGGCCCACTTTGCGCTCCAGCAACGGCAGCAACCGGGCGGCGAGGGCGGTGTCGGCGTCATCCAGATGCACGGCGCCGGTCAGTTGGCCTTCCAGAGACGCGATCACGGCGCGGAGTTCGGCTTCATCGGTGCAGCGCACTACCAGAGAGGCTGCGCCGAAGACTTCTGCCTGAAGCCGGTGATCGGCCAGAAATGCGGCAGCAGTGGTGGTGAAAAGCTGGGCTGTGCCATCCAGAGCGCCGCCACCGGCGCCTGTTGCGATCGCCGTGACGTCGGCATGACCGGCAAGGGCTGCAACGCCCGCCTTGTAGGCGGCCAGAATGCCAGGCGTCAGCATCGTCTGCGCGGCGCAGGCGGAAAGGGCGCCGGAGGCGGCGGCGAGGAAGGTGTCGATACCCGGTCCGTCCAGAACGAGCACAAGGCCGGGATTGGTGCAAAACTGGCCGGCACCCATGGTCAGGGCGGTTATGAACGCCTTGCCGATTGCCTCGCCGCGGGTGGCAAGGGCACCCGGAAGCACCACGACGGGATTGATGGAACTCATTTCGGCATAGACCGGAATCGGTTCCGGCCGGCTGGCGGCGATCTGCATCAGCGCCGTTCCGCCGGAGCGCGAGCCGGTGAAGCCGACGGCGCGGATACGGGGATCGGCGACAAGGCCCTGTCCAACGGCACGGCCGGCATCGAACAGCAGCGAGAACGTGCCTTCCGGCAGGCTACAGGCGGCAACCGCC
>DAIPYB010000195.1:0-5748 GCA_036782955.1 Pseudoxanthobacter sp.
ATACCGGCGCGCGCGGCGCAACCACCACCTTCGTCCAGTGCGGCATCGGCGACGTTCTGCTCGCGTGGGAAAACGAAGCCTTCCTTTCCATCGACGAGCTGGGCCCGGACAAGTTCGAGATCATCGCCCCGTCGATTTCCATTCTCGCCGAGCCGCCGGTGGCCCTCGTCGACGGCAACGTCGATGCCAAGGGCACCCGCAAGGTCGCGCAGGCCTATCTCGACTATCTCTATTCGCCGGAAGGCCAGAACATCGCCGCCAAGCACTATTATCGCCCCTCCAAGACCGAGGGCGTGAACCCCGACTACCTGAAGCGCTTCGCCAACATTCCGCTCGTCACCATCGACGACGCGCAGTTCGGCGGCTGGTCCAAGGCGCAGCCGGAACACTTCGGCGACGGCGGCCTGTTCGACCAGCTCTACAAGCCCAAGCAGTAAGGCCCCCGCGGCCCGCCGCACCGGACCGGCCCTCCCTTCGCGAGGCCCGCGCCACCCTCTGAACCGGGTGGCGCGGGTTTTGGCATGGCAGGGCACCATGGCGGCGCAAGCGGACCGGTCGCAGCCGCCGCCCGGCTCAAGGCCGTTATGGAGCATTTCTTTCCGCAGGAACCCGGCCACAGGTCGGTTTTGGCTCTGGTTTACCGGGCTTGCGGATAATAAAATCCTTCCAACCTGACCTTCACGCCCCTTCCGGCCACCGGTTGCCGAAACGGAAACGAGACCACGATGGCCTTTGCGCTGCCCCTGAAACGCAAGCCCAGCATTCTGCCGGGCTACGGCGTGACGCTCGGCTTCACGCTGACATATCTGAGCCTCATCGTGCTTATTCCGCTGGCCGCCCTTGCCATCAAGGCCGGCAGCATGGGCCTGTCGGGCTTTTTCCATGTGGCGACGGATGCCCGGGTACTGGCGGCCCTGCGCGTCAGCTTCACCACGGCGTTCGTGGCCGCCCTCATCAACGCGGTGTTCGGCCTCATCATCGCATGGGTGCTGGTGCGCTACGATTTTCCCGGCCGCAAGCTGATCGATGCCGTGGTCGACCTGCCGTTCGCGCTGCCCACGGCGGTGGCCGGCATCGCGCTGACGGCCATCTACGCCCCCAATGACATGATCGGCGGCTGGCTCGCCGGGCTGGGCTTCCAGATCGCCTACACCCCGCGCGGCATCGTCGTCGCTCTCGTCTTCATCGGCCTGCCGTTCGTGGTGCGCACGGTCGAGCCGGTGCTGGCCGAGATCGACCGCGAGCTTGAGGAGGCCGCGGCAACGCTCGGCGCCCGGCGCTGGCAGACGGTGTTCCGCGTGGTGCTGCCGCTGGTGCTGCCGGCGGTGATGACGGGCTTCGCGCTGGCGCTGGCCCGGGCCATCGGCGAATATGGCTCCGTCATCTTCATCGCCGGCAACATTCCCTATGTGTCGGAAATCGCACCGCTGCTGATCGTCACCAAGCTCGAGGCGTTCGATTATGCCGGCGCGACCGCGATTGCGGCGATGATGCTCATCATCGCCTTCCTGATGCTGTTCGCCATCAATCTGCTGCAGGCATGGGCCCGCCGGCGGATGGGCCAGATCTGAGGCGCGCGCGAACCATGGCCACCTCGCCTTCTCCCGCAACGGCTGCCCCGCGCTTCCGTTCCGCCACCACGGAATCGGCCGGCGTGCGGCGGCTGCTCATCGCCATCGCGCTCGGCTTTCTGGCACTGGTGCTGCTGCTGCCGCTCGGCATCGTGTTCCGCGAGGCATTCTCCGACGGCCTGCAGACCTATATCGATGCCATTCTGGAGCCCGATGCCCTTTCCGCCATCCAGCTGACGCTGCTGGTGGCGGCCATCTCCGTGCCGCTCAACATGGTGTTCGGCCTGGCGGCTGCGTGGGCGGTGGCGCGCTTCGAGTTCGCCGGCAAGAGCTTCCTCATCACCCTCATCGACCTGCCGTTCTCGGTCTCGCCCGTTATTTCCGGCCTCGTCTATGTGCTGCTGTTCGGCGCGCAGGGGCTGGCCGGCCCGTGGCTTGCAGCGCACAATATCCAGATCGTGTTCGCCGTGCCGGGCATCGTACTGGCAACGATGTTCGTCACCCTGCCGTTCGTGGCCCGCGAGCTGATCCCGCTGATGCAGGAACAGGGCAGCCAGGAAGAGGAAGCCGCCCTTTCGCTGGGTGCCGGGCCGTGGTCGGTGTTTTTCCGCGTCACCCTGCCAAACGTGAAGTGGGGCCTGCTCTATGGCGTGCTGCTCTGCAACGCCCGCGCCATGGGCGAGTTCGGCGCCGTGTCGGTGGTGTCGGGGCGCATTCGCGGCCTGACCAACACCATGCCGCTGCATGTCGAAATCCTCTACAACGAATATAATTTCGTCGCCGCCTTCGCCGTCGCCTCGGTGCTGGCGCTGCTGGCTCTGGTGACGCTGACCGCCAAGTCCGTGCTGGAATGGCGTTTCGCCGACGGTCTCGCCAACACCGGCCGGCGGCACTGACCCCGATGGCCCTGTCGCCCGCGCCCTCTCCTGCCCTGCCGCCCGCTGCCGTCGCCCGCGATGCCGCTGCCTCCGGCACCGGCGGGAGAGAGCCGGCCCCTGCCCCCTTCCCGGAGCCCCTGCCCGTGTCGCACCCCGCTTCCGCAGCCGCCGCAGCCCTCGCCACCACCATCCATGCCGATCCCGTGCATGTGACGGTGCAGGGCCTTTCCAAGACATTCGATGCCACCACGGCGCTGCACAGCATCGACCTCGATATCGAAGGCGGCGCTCTGGTGGCGCTGCTGGGGCCGTCGGGCTCTGGCAAGACCACGCTGCTGCGCATCGTGGCGGGGCTGGATTTTCCCACCGGCGGACGGGTTCTGTTCGGCGACGAGGATGCCTCCCACCTGACCGTGCAGGAGCGCAATATCGGCTTCGTGTTCCAGCACTATGCGCTGTTCAAGCACATGACGGTGTTCGACAACATCGCCTTCGGACTGACGGTGCGCCCGGCCGCGACCCGCCCCTCGAAAGCGGAAATCCGCACCCGCGTGCTGAACCTGCTGGAGCTGGTGCAGCTCGGTGGCCTTGAAAAGCGCTATCCGGCGCAGCTTTCCGGCGGCCAGCGCCAGCGCGTGGCGCTGGCGCGGGCGCTGGCGATCGAACCCAAGGTGCTGCTGCTGGATGAGCCGTTCGGCGCGCTCGATGCCAAGGTCCGCAAGGATCTGCGCCGCTGGCTGAAGGAGATCCACGCCCGCACCGGCCACACCACCCTGTTCGTCACCCACGATCAGGAAGAGGCGATGGAACTGGCCGACCAGATCGTCGTCATGCGCGGCGGCCGCATCGAGCAGGTCGGCAGCCCCGACGATATCTATGACCGGCCGGCAACCCCCTTCGTATTCGACTTCATCGGGGCCTCCATCCGCCTGCCGGTGACGGTGGAGAGCGGGCAGGTGGTGCTTGCGGGCCTGCCGACCGGCCTTTCCGCCGGTGAGACACCGGCCGGCAACGCCGCGCTGTTTGCCCGGCCGACCGATATCGCCGTCGTCGCGCCGGGCGAAGGCATTGCCGCGCGCATCACCGGTGTGCGCCGCACCGCCGGCCACCGGCTGGTGGAGGCGGACGTGGCCGGCGAGACAGTCGAATTTGCCGTCCCGGCCGGCCTCGACCTGACGCCGGGCAGCGAAATCGGCCTGCGCCTCAACGCCTTCCATCTCTACGCGGTCTGAGGCGCCGGCGCCTCGGACCGGCCGCCTCAGTCCACCAGACGGAAGGCCGTCTTCGGTTCCAGCACCTGCAGCACGCGGGCCAGCTCGCTGCCGCGCTTCAGGATGCGCCCGCCGGGCGCCACCACCGCATAGGCCCCCTGCTTGCGGGCCAGCTTCGGCGCCTTGACGATGCGATAGAGCGGCATTTCGCTGGTGCGGCGGAACACGGAGAACACCGCCTCCTCCCGGCCGAAATCCATGGCGTAGTCCCGCCATTCGCCGGCTGCGACCATGCGGCCATAGAGCCGGAGGATGGTATCGAGCTCGCGCCGGTCGAAGGCCACGGAAGGCCGACCGCCACCGACCTGCGCCACGCCCGGCACCGCAGGCGGCAACGCGGCAGGCGGCAAGGCAGCGGCCGGCACGCCCTCCATCTGCTGCACATTGTTTCCCGCCCTTCCGGCAGGCGCGGTCGCTGCCATCTGGCGGCCGTTTGCCGGCGTCGCGGCATGACGCGCCACGCCCTTTGTGATGTCGCCGTCGCCGGCCGGCCTGTCGCTCAAGAGCACCTCCGCAGCGGGGGTTGCGGCGCAGCGTGCGACCGGACGGAGGGGCCGCGCGGCACGCAAATCACATAAGCCGGTTCATCATCCGCCTTGCATGATCGTCCGCGCGCGCAGCCCGCGCAAGATCTGCCTGATCAAGGCCCGCCGCCCTCGCTATTGCGCCGCCCGCCGATGGACGGCGCTCGCGGGCATGCCTATAAGTCGAGGCCACGATCACGGAAGAGTTTGCGATGTCCGAGCAGCCGCCCAGAAAATCCGACCCCCGGCCCGCCCAGCGCCGCCCGTCCGCCGCCCGCCGCGGCGTGCACTGGAGCCCCGGCGTGGACCGCATCGTGATCTACGGCATCCACGCGGTCGCCGCCGCGCTCGGCAATCCCGCCCGTCCCAAGCACCGCCTCGTCGCCACCCGCAACGCTCTTGCCCGGCTGGCCGAGAGCGGCATCAGCCTGCCGGTCGAGCCCGAGGTGGCCGACCCGAAGACCGTGGCCGAGATGGTGCCCCCGGATGCCGTGCATCAGGGCATCGCGCTGGTCACGGAGCCGCTGAACCCCGTCGCGCCGGCCGATCTCGGCGACGCCCGGCTGGTGCTGGCCCTCGATCAGGTGACCGATCCCCACAATGTCGGTGCCATCATGCGTTCGGCCTCCGCGCTGGGCGCGGACGCGCTGCTGACGACGGACCGCCACACCCCGGCCGAAAGCGGCGTTCTGGCGAAATCGGCCTCCGGTGCGGTCGATCTGCTGCCTCATGGCCCCGTGCAGAACCTGCCGCGCGTGCTGCAGGATCTGAAGACCGCGGGCTTCAGCATCATCGGCCTCGACAGCGCCGCCGAACACGACCTCGAGAGCGTGCCGGTCGGCGACAAGGTCGTCCTCGTGCTGGGCTCCGAAGGCAAGGGCCTGCGCCAGGCCGTGATCGCGGCAACCGACGCCGTCGCCCGCCTCGAAGCCCCCGGCCCGTTCGCCTCCCTGAACGTTTCCAACGCCGCCGCCGTGGCGCTCTACGTCATCGGTCGCCGCCTGCGCAACAACGGCGACGCCTGACCGCCCCGGCCGTTCGCCTCCCCAACCCGCTTGCTTCCCCAACCCGCTTGCTTCCCGTGGAAAACAATCCCCGCCGCGTCCCCTTGCCGGGTGCATGCGGCGGCAAGCTGTGCTAGTCGTGCTCTCCGCGCCAACCGCGGAGATCAACGCCGGACTGAAACCCGGCAAACACGATCGCCACGACAGCGCAGGCCTTGAACGCCAAGGGCCGGATTAGCACAGCGGTAGTGCAGCGGTTTTGTAATTGGAGGGCCGAGAGGCTAGATTGCGAGTCGGATCATGCGCTTAACGAGCGCGCAGTTCGAGCAAGTACCGAATAGGCACCGGATGCGGTGCCCACCAGGGCCGGTGTAGCACAGCGGTAGTGCAGCGGTTTTGTAAACCGAAGGTCGGGAGTTCGATCCTCTCCACCGGCACAATTTATTCGCGAGCGCTTTTAGGCGCCAGAAGTATTTCCGAAACTCAACACTTGAACATTT
>DAIPYB010000196.1:0-5745 GCA_036782955.1 Pseudoxanthobacter sp.
CGGTGTCCTTCTGCAGGCTGATGAAATCGTTGAGCAGCGGCGGAATGATGCGCCGTATTGCCTGCGGCACCACCACGTAACGCAGCGTCTGGGCATAGGAGAGGCCGAGGGAGCGGGCGGCGGCGGTCTGGCTCTGGTGGATCGAATCGATGCCGGCGCGATAGACCTCCGCCACATAGGCGCCATAGGTCAGCGTCAGCGCGAGGATCGCGTACCACGCCTGCGGCAGGTCGCGGATCAGCGGCAGGCCGGTCAGCGGCAGGCCGAAGCCGACGAGATAGATGGTGATGATGGCCGGCAGGCCACGGAACACATCGGTGTAGACGGTGGCCAGCCAGCGGATCGGCCGCCCGGCCTCGCCCGGCAGGGTGCGGGCAATGGCGATGACGAGACCCCACACCAGCACCAGAACTTCCGCGACGAGGAATATGTAGACGTTCATCCAGAACGCGCCGGCGACCAGCGAGAACGAGGATGTGATGAGGCCGATATCAAAGAAGGTGTGGGCCACCGCCGCGTTGTTGGCGACGACGAAATAGCCGAGTGCGCTCAGCACCGACACCGACACCGACCAGCCGATGGCGCACCACGCGGATTCCCGCGCGGCGGCCCCGAGGGTGCGGGCGGTGATGAGGTCGCCGGCGGCGTTGTTCACCGCCGCGCGGCGCGAACGGCCGAGGCCGCGCGCGGCGGGCAGCGCCAGAAAGGCGGCTGCCGCGCCGGCCAGAAAAAGGAAGCCATCCACGGCGAGCGAGCCGTAGCCCGCCTTTACCACCGTGGCGCGGATGGCCAGAAGCGTTGCCACGGCCGCCACGAAGGCGACGGCGGCGATGACCGCGGCGGCCATGGACAGAACCGGGTAGGTTCGGGCGGGCGAGGGCGCGCGCCAGCGCTCGCCGCGTGCCGCCCCCTTTTCGGTGGCCGTCACCGTCATGATGGGTCAGCCGCTCCCGGCGATCAGGGCTTGAAGGTCGGGATGGTGGTCGGGTCGATGCCCCACGCCTCGGTGAGGTAGGTGGAGGCGAGCTTCTTGGTGGTGCCGTCCTCGATCAGGCTGGTGAGGATCTCGTTCAGCACCTTCTCGTTCGGCGAATTCTTCGGGTAGATGGCGCCGTAGGTCTCGCCGGTGTTGTACTGGCCGATCACCTTGAACTTGCCGCCCGAAACCGCGGCCTGCCCCAGCACGATAGCCGTATCGGTCATGGCCGCGTCGACCTGACCGGCCATCAGCGCGGTGAACATCGACGGGGTATCGGGGAACACCCGGACTTCCTTCGACGGCTTCAGCACGTCGGCCACGAAAGTGGCGCCGGTGGTACCCTGCTGCACGCCAATGCGCGCATCCTTGATGGTGGCGGCATCGAGCGTCGTGCCGTCCTTCACCAGAACGCCGACATCCGAGGAGAAATAGGGCACGGAGAAATCGACGACCTTCTTGCGCTCGTCGGTAATGGAAATCTGCGACAGCGCGAGATCGAAATCCTTGGTCTGGCCGGCGACGAGGGCGTCCCACGCCACGTTCTTGACGCCGACCTTATCGAGACCGGCGCGCCAGGCGATGTTGGCGCCCAGGCAATATTCATAGCCGTCCTTGATGGTCTCCGGCGTATCGCCGTTCCACCAGCCGGGGGCCGGCAGGTTCACCTCGACGGTGAGCTGGCCGGGAATGGCGGGCGTGAAGGCATATTGCCCCTTCGTGCCCGTGACCTCGCAGTTGCCGATCTTCTCGGCAAGGGCGGAACCCGTGGCCATGGCGCCGGAGGCGGCGGCAAGGGCGAGGGTCAGGGCAAAGCGCCGGCGGAACGTGGTTTTCATCGACGAGACCTCTGATCGTTCGCAGCCATGTCCGGCTGCCGCATCCGGAAGGTTGTAAGTCGATGCTAGACTGATTGTGATCGCCGCGCCACCGCCGCCTGCCCGGATTTCCCCCGCGATTGCATGTCTTTTCGCCGCGCTCAATCCTTCATCACGCAAGCCCGCATCAGGCGAGGGCGATGGCAGCGACGAGGCGGCCATAGTCCGGCTCGCCGCGATGGGTGGCACGGCGGAACGAAAAGAAGCGTGCCTCGTCGGCGTAGGTGCACAGGCCCACGTCGCCGGCCCGCCCGACGCCGGCCGCCCGCAGCCGGGCGCCGATATAGCCCGGCAGGTCGAACAGCGCATGCCCATCCCGCTCCGAGGGGCGGAAAAAGACCGTGCTGGCGGGATCGTCAGCGGCAAAGCGGGCGACGAATTCCGGTCCGACTTCGTAAGCCGCCTGCGAAATGGTCGGCCCGAGCACCGCCACGATATCCGTCCGGTTGGCGCCTTCGGCCTCCATGGCGGCAAGTGTTGCCTCGATCACGCCGCCGAAAGCCCCCTTCCAGCCGGCATGGGCGGCGCCGACGACGCGGGCACGGGCATCGGCAAACAGCAGCGGCCCGCAATCGGCCGCCGAAACGCCGATGGCAATGCCCGGCTGGCGGCACACCAGCGCGTCCACCTGCGGCCCCTCGCCGGCCGCCCACGCCTCCTCCACCACATGCACCCGCGGCGAATGAACCTGATAGGCGGTGACGAAGCGGTCCGGGGCCACGCCGAGCGCGCGCGCCACGCGGGCGCGGTTTTCCAGCACCGCGCCGCGATCGTCGGCCGAGCCGAGGCCGGTGTTGAGGCCGGCATAGAGGCCGGTGGAAACGCCGCCCTCGCGGGTGAAGAAGCCGTGGCGAATGCCGGCGAGGCCGGCGAGTTCTTCGGCAACGATCATCGCGTCTGTTCCCGTTCCTGCAATAAGTCGTCCTCACAGCGTGCCGGAAAAACCCGGCAGCATGTGGGTGTCGATCTCCGGCCGCGTCACCGCCATCACCTTGAACAGGCGGCCCATCTGCTGCGCCCCGGCAAGGCGCTCGACGGCGGCGCGCAGGCTCGCCTGCACCGCCGCGTCCTTGCCGGCGCCAAGCTGGCCGGCCCGCTCCAGCAGACCGTTGCGCAAGAGAAAGGTGCCCTGCTCCACCGGTCCGTGAACCCGTGCGCCGGCCGCCGTTGCCGCCCGGCCCAGCGCCTCGAAATCCACATGGGCCGTCAGATCGGCCGCGCCGGGCGTGGCAAGCGGATCGACCTTCTCATGCGCCCGCACCGCCTGAAAGGTATCTCCGATGCCGCTCTGCGCGTGGCCGTAATCGATGACGAGGGCCATGCCGCCGAAGGCGACGATGCGCCGGGCGATCTCTTCCATCATGGCGGCAGCCGGGACGCACGTTTCCAGAATGGCGCCGTCGTCGCGCGGGCGCAGGTGAAGCGGCAGCCGCTCATGGGCGAGCACGCCCGGCCCGATGCCGAAGGCAAGGCCGCCGTCGCCATCCAGCCCCACGACCCGCTCGCGCCAGACGCCGGAGACAGCGACGAACTGGCGGATCGGCAGCGCATCGAAAAATTCGTTCGCCACCAGCAGCAGCGGCCCCTCGGGCAGCGCGGCCAGCGTATCGTGCCAGCGCGGTTCAAGACCGGCGAACGCCACCGCCCGGGCCTGCGCGCGCCGCAGCACCGGGCTGACCTCGACGAAATTGAGATCGGCCGCCGCCAGCAGGCCCGGCACCAGACGCAGGACGCGCAGGATGTCGGCCATCAGCGTGCCGCGTCCGGGGCCGGGCTCGGCCAGCACGAACGGCGCCGGGCCGCCGGCCAGCAGCCAGCCCTGCGCCAGAACCGCCCCGACCAGTTCGCCGAACATCTGCGACACCTCCGGCGCGGTGATGAAATCGCCGCCGGTGCCGAGCGGATCGCGCGTCACATAATAGCCCGCCACCGGATCGGCGAGGCAGGTGGCCATGTAGTCGGCGACCGTCATCGGCCCGGCGGCCAGAATGCGGGCCCGGATGCGGGCCGCCAGATTGTCGCTCACGCCTTTTCCCCGCCCGCCGGCTGCCGCAGCGCCCACACCGCCAGCGCGAGCCCCGCCACCACCATCGGCAGCGACAGCGCCATGCCCATGGTCAGGCCGCCGGCCAGAAAGCCGATCTGGATATCCGGCATGCGGAAGAACTCCGACACGATGCGCGCAAGGCCGTAGCCGGCGGCGAACACGCCTGCCGTCAGGCCCGGCCGCTGCAGTCCGTGCAGATGGTGCGTGACGAAACGGACCGCGAGAAACAGCACGATGCCCTCAAGCCCCGCCTCGTAAAGCTGGCTCGGATGGCGCGGCTCCGGGCCGGCATGGGGAAAGACCACCGCCCACGGCACGTCGGCCGGCCGACCCCACAACTCTCCGTTGATGAAATTGGCGATACGGCCGAAGAACAGACCGAAGGGCGCCGCCGCGCCGGCAAGGTCGAACAGCGTCAGGATGCGAATTCCGCGGGCGCGCGCGAACAGCACCATGGCAACGACGACGCCGGCAAAGCCGCCGTGGAACGACATGCCGCCGCCCCAGATGACCGGAATTTCCCACGGATTGGCGAAGAAATAGACCGGATTATAGAACAGCACATAACCGATGCGGCCGCCGAGGATGATGCCCAGCGTAGCCCAGAAGACAAAGTCGTCGATCACCGCCGGCGCCGGATGCGGCGTGGCGCCCCACAGCCGCGCACTCGCCAGCAGCCGCTTCATGTACCACCAGCCGAGCACGATGCCGGCGATGTAGGCCAGCGCATACCAGCGGATCGCGAACGGGCCGATCTCGATCAGCACCGGATCGATGGCCGGAAAAGGCAGCGCAAACAGCATGGCAGGTCGCTTCCGTGTGCTGTCCCTTCCACCGGCGGCATCGCCGGCCGGGAACGTGTTCACGGGATATTGGAATTCGCCGCCGCCGCCAACGGCAAATCGCCGCCGCGCGGCAGCCTGTCAGCCGCCGGCGACCCACGCCTCCATCAGGTGCCGGGCAATGGCATAGGGCTTCGGAGCCGTCAGGCCTTCGGGGTGGGTGCCGTCCAGCATGGCCTTCACCTCCTCGCGGGAGAACCAGCGGCAATCCTCCAGTTCGGCATCGTCCCGGCGGATATCGTGTGTCAGCGCCTCGCCGAGGCAGCCAATCATCAGCGAGGCGGGAAACGGCCACGGCTGGCTGGCAAGATAGCGCACACGACCGACGCGGATGTGGCTTTCCTCGCGCACCTCGCGGCGCACCGCATCCTCGATCGTTTCACCCGGCTCGATGAAGCCGGCGAGACAGGAATACATCCCCGGCGCAAACCGCGCCTGGCGGCCCAGCACGCAGCGTGCGCCATCCACCACCAGCATGATGGCGACGGGATCGGTGCGCGGAAAATGATGGGCACCGCAGGCGGTACAGTCGCGCCGGTAGCCGGCTTCCGCCAGCTGCGAGGGCGCGCCGCACACCGAGCAGAAGCCATGGCTGCCGTGCCAGTGGATGAAACTGCGGGCCTGCGCCAGAAGGCCCTGTTCGTCCGGCTCCAGCCGGCCTTCGGAGGCAAGGGCGCGGGTGTCAGCAGTCTCCTCGCCGAGCGCCGCCGCATCCGCCTCACTGAACGGCACGGCGAAGCGGCCGAGCCCCGCCTCCAGCCCCAGAAACACCGCATCCGTGACCGTGCGCCCCAGTTGGCGGGCCAGCGCCACGGGCCTCACGATGGTCGGCGGATCGCCGGCCACTGCCACGCGGTCGGCCGCCACCAGCACCACGCCGGTGTCGTCCCGCTGCCAAAGCGCCTCCAGCCATGCCGCATCGCTGCGCCGCTCGGCGGTGCGGTCGGTGCGGGTGCGGCCATAGCCGGTCAGCCGGGAAAGATCGACCGGCGGAAAATCAAT
>DAIPYB010000197.1:0-5719 GCA_036782955.1 Pseudoxanthobacter sp.
GGTGCCGAACATCAGCGCCATGCCGAACGAGATGGCCGAGATCGGATCCTTGATGAAGGTGCCGGGGCCCATGATCGACTGGCCCTTGGCAGCAGCCGCTTCCGGCGTGGTGCCGGCGACGGCGGCGGCGACATCGGTCTTGATCTGCACGGCGCCGGCGAACAAAGCCTCGGGGCTGAAGCCATAATGCAGCATGACCATGAAGGCCATGAAGCTGGCGCCGCCGAGCAGCAGGCAGGCCTTGATGATCTGCACCCAGGTGGTAGCCGTCATGCCGCCGAACAGCACGTAGACCATCATCAGGATACCGACCAGCACGACTGCGATCCAGTAGTCGAGACCGAACAGCAGCTGGATGAGCTGGCCAGCGCCGACCATCTGGGCGATCAGATAGAAGGCCACCACGACCAGACCGCCGGACGCCGCGAACACGCGGATCGGCGCCTGGGCGAAGCGGAAGGCCGCCACGTCGGCAAAGGTGAACTGGCCGAGATTGCGCAGGCGCTCCGCCATCAGGAAGGTCAGGATCGGCCAGCCGACGAGGAAGCCGATCGCATAGATCAGACCGTCGAAGCCGGTCACCATCACCGCGGCGGAAATGCCGAGGAACGACGCGGCGGACATGTAGTCGCCGGCGATCGCAAGACCGTTCTGGAAGCCGGAGATGCCACCGCCGGCGGTGTAGAAGTCCGACGCCGACTTGGTGCGGCCCGCAGCCCACTTGGTGATGAACAGGGTGAACAGCACGAAGCCCGCGAACATCACGATCGCGGTCCAGTTCGTGGCCTGCTTCTCGACATGGCCGAAATCGCCGCCGGCGGCGAAGGCCGGTGCGGAAAGCAGCATCAGGGTGGCGGCGCCGGTGGCGCCGGCAAGCAGGTTGCGCGCGCGCATCACTTCAGCACCTCCGCCTTGATCTTCTCCGACAGGGCGTCGAATTCGCTGTTGGCGCGGCGCACATAGATCGCCGTCACGATAATGGTGAAAATGATAACGCCGAAACCGATCGGAATGCCCCAGGTCATGACGCCGTCGCCAAGCCGGGCGGCAAGCACGTCCTTCTTGAAGGCGATCAGAACGATGAAGCCGTAATAGACGACGAACATCGCCAGCGTCAGCGTCCAGCCGAACCGCGAGCGCGTCTTCTTAAGGCGCTGATAGTCGGAATTGGCCGCCACGCGTGCGGCCAGTGAATTATCCATGGAAGCTCCCTCTCCCATCGCGAGCATTTATTGAAAAGGGGCGTGTCATTCGCCCTCTTCGGCTGCCATTTCGGGTCTTTGATTGCCCGTTGCGGCCTCTGCCTCGTACGCCCGGGGCACGAAACCATGCCCCTCGCCTTCCCGCCGGCAGACGCCTTTATCTTCCGGTCCGGACTGTCCACGTGCAGCAGACACAATCCGGCCCTTATCCGCAGGCAGGTTCCAATTGCCGCCTTCCTCCCGCCCGGTCGATACGGACCGCGGGCGGTCGGAGAGAGGCGAACGTGGGTTCAGCCCGAGGTTCAGATCCGACAACGCAGGATTTAACACTCCCCGGCCCGGCATCCTCCCATGCGGGCTGGCGGAATGAACCGCCTCCGGCGCGTCTGTCGCTTCTGCTGGGTTCCGTGGCCGTAGACAACGGGCCGGAGCCTCATAGCGATTCTTGAATACGCCGATGACAAGTTTAGAGATATTATTCGTCCCAGCCCGCCGACGCGACCTAGACTTAAGTGGCATACCTCTCCACAAGGCAGCCTGCTCCGGCATTGCGCGGGTTAAAGCGCCAGGCAGGCTCGCAACCGCCGGCAGCAAAATGCCGGGGAAAACGCTGTGCGATCGGGCTTCTGCGACGGGCAACCACCCGCCCGCAGACGGAAATGACCGGCGTTTGGAGAATCAGTACGCTGCCCTCGCGCACATGTCGGCGCCTTTGCGAACAGCCGCCGCAGCCCTCCGTCTGCAATGCCGGAACGACATCCCAGCGTGCGTTGCGGCCAACCACACAGCGCATCGCGGATGGCATTTTGCGCTTGCTTCTCAATAGCCTGAGGCCTATCACAATGACGTTGGTTGCAGAGTCACGCGGCCCGGAGCGGCCTTCGATGGCCATCTACTTGTAGTAATTATAGTTCTAATATTATCCTCGGGCATTGCAACGCTCGATCTGACCGATATAGTTCCAATCTCTAACGAAGGTATTTTTTGCTACACTTACGATCTCTGCTTACGGAGATGTTTTGAAGGATCCGGCCAGCAACGGGGGCCACGTTGCCGGATGCCAGAAACAGAAAGCCGGGGCAGATCGCTTAAATATACAGTCTGCTCAAACCAAATATGCGACTGAGAAGCAATTGAATTCCTAACGGGCTCACTGCCGAAGTTCGACGAATTGGGGGAGACCATGGGCGTCTTATCGCAAATGCCGGCCGAAGAGGCGATCGAGGCAATCTTTACGACACTCGACAAGCTGAAGACGGGTGAGCGCGCCATTGTCGAAGCGATTGAATCCGGCATCTTCGAGAACGGCCTTGCTGTCCGCCTCCGCGCTCTGGGCGTGAGCCGCTCGCAGGAAGTGTCCATGGTTCGTCAGGGCTGGTTCGGCGGCCCGTTCATCGTGCGCGCCGGAAAGGCGACCGAGCTTGCGATCCGCCGCGCCGAAGCCGCACTCGTCAAGGTTCGCCTCCTCTGAGAGCGACTTGCGCCGGCCTGCCGGCGCCATTGGCTATTTCTTTTCGCAGCAGCCTGTCACCGGCGCCGTGAGCCTTCATGGCTTCGCCCGGACCGGCTTCCTGCGCCCGTTTTCAGGACATCAGAATGCATTGCACGCCGTCCCCCCTCAGCAGCCCCAAAGCCAACAATGTTCCGCGTGTGGCGCTGATCGGCCAGCCCAATACCGGCAAGTCGATGCTCTACAATCGCATTACCGGCGCATCCGCCTATGTCGGCAACTGGCCGGGCATCACCGTGTCACTGTCGAATGCGCGTGTGAAAGTCGGAGGCCGTGAGGTCGAATTCATCGATCTTCCCGGCATATACGATCTTGAAGGCTTCTCCGACGATGAGCGCGTCGTCTCGGATTTCCTGCGTGCCTATCCCGTCGATCTGGTCATCGTCGTCATCAATGCCAGCCAGCTCGACCGCCAGATCCTGATGCCACTGCAGATCAAGCTTCTGGGCCTGCCGGCGGTCGTCATGCTCAACATGGCGGATGAAGCACGCAAGCACGGCATCGAGATCGACCCCGAGGAACTTTCCCGGCGGTTGGGCATGCCCGTTCACCTCATCAGCGCCAAGTATGGCCACGGTTTCGAAGCCGCGATGGCCTCGATAGACGGCGCGCTGAGCGAACGCCGGGAAGTGTTGCCGGTCTTCGCCGACTATGACTGCCTGCGCAAAACGCTGATGACTGACGAGACGCTGGCTCAGACGCTGGCCGGCTGCGTGATCTACCCAGCCCATCCTCCGGTGACGATGACCGAGCGGCTGGACCGCTGGCTGCTGCACCCGATCCTCGGCCTGCCGCTGTTTTTCGCGCTGATGCTGTTCGTGTTCTACATCGTCTGGAGCATCGGACTGCCGTCGCAGGACTGGGTCGGGGCCATAACCGACTGGATTCAGGATACCATCCTCGATCCGTTGCTCAGCTTCGGGCCGGACTGGCTGCACAACTTCATCATCAACGGCGTCTGGCTCGGCGTAGCTACCGTGGCATCGTTCGTGCCACTCATCATGCTGTTCTTCTTCTGCATGGCAATCGTGGAAGACAGCGGCTATCTTTCCCGCGCCGCCTATCTGATGGATACGTGGATGCGGCGCATCGGCCTCGACGGTCGTGCGTTCGTGATGCAGATGATGGGGTTCGGCTGCAACGTGCCGGCCCTGATGGGAACCCGCGTGATGCGCTCGCGGCCGCTGCGGCTGCTGTCCATGCTCATCATTCCGTTTTCGCTGTGCTCGGCCCGTCTTGCGGTGTTCGTATTCATCATCGCTGCGGTCTTCCCTGCAAGTCAGGGACCGCTGGTTCTCTTCTCATTCTATATCATCAGCTTCGTCGCCGCTTTTCTGGCTGCTGCCGTGTTCAGCCGGTCGAAGCAGTTCAAGAATACCGAGCCTTTCGTTCTGGAATTGCCGCCTTATCGCGTGCCGACGCTGCGCCAGGTCTGGCTGCGCGGCTATGGTGAGCTGCGCGAATTCCTGAAGCGCGCCACCAACTTCATCATCCTCGGCACGGCAGCCGTATGGTTCCTGACCAACTTCCCGACCGATGCAACCGGCCTCGACACTTGGGGCGGCAAGCTGGGCGAACTGCTGCAGCCGATCATGGCGCCGATCGGCATCAATCCCTATCTCACGCTTGCACTGATCTTCGGTTTCATCGCCAAGGAAGTCGTGATCGGCTCCCTTTCGACCATCTACGCCATGTCATCCGGCCTCGTCGCCCACCAGATCGCAACGACGGTTTCGCCCGCGGCAGCCTACAGCTTCTGCCTTTTCTGCCTGCTCTACACACCCTGCCTGACCACGGTCGCCACCGTGAAGGCGGAGAGCCGGTCATGGGCCTTCATGATCTTCTCGCTGGCGATATCGCTGGTCTATGCGTGGGGTATTTCCTTCATCTTCTACCAGTCCGCCCTGTTTCTCGGGTTCCGGTGAGAGGCCGAGATGAGCATTCTTCTTCGACACAAGACTGCCGTTGCGATCATCACTGTCGCGGTGCTCGTCGGCGCAGGGTCCATTCTCTTCCTGGACAGCACAGCCCATCACGATCCCTCGCGGCGCTATGACGACATGCGTGCCGCGCTGGAGGCCGGCGACTTCCGGGCCGCCAACACTGAGTTTTCAGAAATCGTACTGGAACTGGCCGACAAGACCAATGAAGGCTGGCTGGAAAAGGGCGATGCGGAAGCGATCCCCTGCGCCGATATCATCTATATGGACCGTCTGTTCTCTCGCTATTCCGGCGGGCGCTTCGGCTTTGAAGCACAGCACGACGTGCTGAAATCCCTGCCCTTGCAGCAGACCGGCGATCAGCCGCTATCGGCATCGCCCGAGCGCCTTGTCGCCTTCGGCGAGGCCGTTGGCTGGCGGCGCGACGGGCGTTGGCTGACCATGGATGAACTGAGCTTCAGCCCGGCCGAGGCGCCGAAGGGAGAGCTGCCCGTCTTCAAACCGGAAGACAAGATCCGGGCACCGTTCAAATCCCGCGACGGCATACCGGAAGAAAACGGCGCCCTGTTTGACCTGCTCGATGAGCGCTTCGAGGCCTGCAAGGTCTGACCGACGCGGGAATAGCGAAAATCGGGACAGCCATCAATTACAGACTGCCCCGATTTCCTTGATGTGTAACCGCTTCAGAACGTAACGGCCGCTCGCAGACCGAACACGGCGGCATTACCGATCGCCTTGTCGGTATTATCCGGCTCCGACACATTGCCGCCGGGATGAATGATGTACTGAAAGAACGGCTGCATCGACAGCCACGGTGTAACCGCCGCCTGATAGGTGACTTCCAGCACGGCTTCGAAATCTGGCACGGGCTCGCTGCTGCCGTTGAACGTGTTCGTTTCCCGCGCAAGACTGGCCAGCGACGGGCTGATATTGGCATAGGCGAAACCGATGGCGGCGATATCGGAATCGCGCCCCGGCAGCGGGCCGGTGTAGGCAAGCCCGAGATCGAAATACCAGTTGATCTCGTTGCGATTGAACTGCGGGTTCACGGTCGCGCGATCGAAGCC
>DAIPYB010000198.1:0-5715 GCA_036782955.1 Pseudoxanthobacter sp.
ACGCGCGACAAACTACTCGCCAGCGCTGCCCAGAGCCCGCTTCTGGCCAATACCCGTCCCAACGGACAGGAAGATACGCCGCAATTCGCCATCGACATCGATCAGGGCAAGGCGACGGCGCTCGGGGTGTCCCTGTCCGACATCAACACCACGCTTTCCACGGCGTGGGGCTCGGACTATGTCAATGATTTCATCGACCGCGGTCGGGTGAAGCCGGTCTATGTGCAGAGCGCCGCCGACTTCCGCATGCAGCCATCGGACCTGAACCGCTGGTTCGTGCGCAACAGCGATGGCGACATGGTGCCGTTCTCGGCCTTCGCCAAGGGGCGGTGGGTTTATGGTTCGCCACGGCTGGAACGCTATAACGGCGTCTCCGCCATGGAGATTCAGGGCGAGGCCGGCTCGGGCGCTTCCTCCGGCGATGCCATGACCGAGATCGATCGTCTCGTCTCGGAGCTGCCGGCCGGCTACGCTCACGAATGGACTGGCCTTTCCTATCAGGAGCGGCTGTCGGGCAGTCAGGCTGGCGCGCTTTATGGCATCTCGGTGCTGGTGGTGTTCCTCTGCCTTGCGGCGCTCTATGAAAGCTGGTCGATCCCGTTCTCGGTGATGCTGTCGGTGCCGATCGGCGTGTTCGGCGCGCTGGCCGCGGCGCTGCTGTTCGGGCAGACCAACGACGTCTATTTCAAGGTCGGCCTGCTGACCACCATCGGCCTTGCCGCCAAGAATGCCATTCTTATCGTGGAGTTCGCGGTGGAACGGCAGGCGGAAGGGGCATCGCTGATCGAGGCGACCCTTCATGCCGCCCGCCAGCGCCTGAGGCCGATTCTGATGACGTCGTTTGCCTTCATCCTCGGCGTGACGCCGCTGGCGATTGCAACGGGTGCCGGCTCCGGTGCCCAGAACGCCATCGGCATCGGCGTCATGGGCGGCATGCTGGCGGCAACCGCCATCGGCGCGTTATTCGTGCCGCTGCTGTTCGTCTCGGTGCGCCGGGTCTTCCCCGGCCGCAGCGCGCCGCCCGTGTCCGCCCCGCCGGTCGCCGATCACAACTGAGCCGCCCGTGTCCCTGTTTTCTCTCCGGTCTCCCGCGATGACGATGACTTTCCGGCCTTCCGCCCCGGTCCTGTTGCGGACCGGGCGTGCGGCCCTGATGGCAACCGCGCTTCTGGCCCTTGCCGGCTGCATGGTCGGTCCGAACTATCAGAAGCCGTCCATTGCCACCCCGGCGAAGTGGACCGATGTCGGCAAGGATGTGACCGGCGAGAAGCCGCAGCTTTCGGCATGGTGGACCCGACTGGGCGACCCGATGCTCGACGCGCTGGTCAACGAGGCCGTGGCCGGCAATCTGGACGTCGCTTCCGCCAAGGCCCGTGTGCGCGAGGCGCGCGCGACCTATCGGCAGGCCGGCGGCACGCTGCTGCCGAGCGTGACCGGCAATGCTTCAGCCACCCGCGCTGCGAACGGCGGAAATGTCTCTGACAGCGGTCAGATCGAGATTTCCGGTCCGTTCAACACCGTTCAGGCCGGGTTCGATGCCAGCTGGGAAATTGACCTGTTCGGCGCAAACCGTCGCGGCATCGAGGCCGCGAGGGCGGGTTCGGATGCGGCCGACGAGGACCTGAGGGCAACGCTTGTCACGCTGATCGGCGACGTGACATCGAACTATGTCGCCGCGCGCGGTTATCAGGCGCGGGTCGATCTGGCACGACGCACCGCGGCGTCCCAGCGCGAAACAGCCGCGCTGACACGCTCCAAGCTGGAGGCCGGCTCGGCCTCCGCCGTGGACGTGGCCAATGCCACGGGTCAGGCGGCATCCACGGAAGCCGAAATCCCGACGCTGGAGACCGCCTATGCGGAGAGCGTTCACCGCCTTTCCATCCTGACCGGGCAGGCGCCGACCGCGCTGAGTGCGAGCATGCGCCGGACGAAGTCCATTCCGGTGCCGAAGCTGCCGCTGGCGGCTGGCATTCCGGCGGATGTCATCGCCAGCCGGCCGGATGTGCGCATGGCGGAGCGGCAGCTGGCCCAGTACACCGCCAAGCTCGGGCAGGCGACAGCCAACCGCTATCCTTCCGTCAGCCTCACCGGGTCCGTTTCCAGCTCCGGCGTGCGGGTCGGCGATCTGGCCAAGCACTCGTCGGTCAGCTGGTCGTTCGGCCCCACGGTTACGGTGCCGGTGTTCGAGGGCGGGCAGTTGCGGGCGGCCGAGGACATCGCTGCCGCCCAGCGTGACCAGTACTTCATCGCCTATCACGGTGCCGTGCTGACGGCGATGGAAGACGTGGAGAACGCGGTCGTCGCACTGTCGCAGGAGCGGCTGCGCCGCGCCAAGCTGGCGACGGCCACCGATAACTACCGTCAGGCCGCCACGCTGTCGCGGGCACTCTATCAGAGCGGTGCGACCTCGTTCCTCGATGTGCTGGATGCGGAACGCTCGCTCTATTCGGTGGAGGATTCCCTGCTGCAGAGCCGGGTTGCCATCGCCACTGATTATATCGCGCTCAACAAGGCGCTGGGCGGCGGCTGGGATGGCGTAGTCGACGCCAGCAAGCCGGCGGTGAAGGACGGCTATACCGGGCCGCGCGTGGAGATCGGCCGCATCGGCCGTCCGCCGTCGGATGCCGCGATTACGCCGGCACCGGCGGCAGATGCCCCGTCGGCCACGGCCGCCGGAGGCAAGTAACGCCGGCGGACCGGAGGCGGCTGCCGTTCAGGCTGCCGCCGACCGGCGCGGGCGGGTGTTCCACAGCTGGCGAGCCTGTTCCAGCGCATCGCTGAAGCGGGCCTGAGGATCGCGCGTCAGGCACAGGAGCGCGACCGCTGCGGTGTGCTGGATGGTGGCTTCCACCTGCTCATCCCGCTCCGAGCCATCCCAGACGGCACGCATGTATTCGCGCTGCGAGAAGAAGCTGCGGGCGCGGGAAGGGGCCATGCGCACTGACGGCACCAGCACATTTGCCGGCCCGCCGGCAGCCAGCCGGTAGATCGTGGTAGCTCTCGCGGGCGAGAGTTGCACGAAGCCGCGGATGGACCCGATCACGGCAAGATCGGTCGTGCCGAGCAATTGCGCGACATCGCGGTAAAGGTCGCGTCGGGCGCCAGCCGCCGCGCCGGTTACCATCGCCGGCGCCCCCATGGGGTTGAGAAGCGGCACGATTTCGTGCAACGGCGTGCGGGAGCCCAGAAGGCGATAGAGGCCGAGCAGGCTCTGCAGCTGGGGCTGGAAGGCGCCGAGTGGCAGATAGGCGATGCCGTGGCGCCCCAGCGCCGCACGGGCCGAGGCTGGCGAGAGGCACACCGGAATGCCCGCCTCGCCGGCTGCCAGCTCCAGCTTGCCGCCCTCGGCACCTTGTCCGTTCTGGCCATGGATCAGCACGCGAAACCCGGCCGCCGCCACCAGCCGGGCAGACAGCAGCAGCCATGGCGTGTGGCGCCAGTTGGGCGAGAGATAGGCAGGCCAGTCGAGATCCGGCGCCGGCCCGTCACCCTCGCCATGGGCGGGAATATGATCGCGCACGGCAGTGACGAAGCCGGCGAGTTCCGGCACGGTGGGCACGCGGGCCTGCAGGGTCATCAGGAGGGCGCCGATCTGCACGGGATCGGCCTCGCCCGACAGCATGATGGCAAGCGCGTCGCGGGCTTCTTCGAAGGCCATCGGCCGTCCGGCGGAGGCGCCGCAGCCGGCCAGCGCCACATAACGCGCCATCCGCTCGTGCGGCGCTGTCTCGATTTCCGGCGCGGCCTGCCGGCGCGCCATCGTTTCCGGCGTCGGCATCGCCTCCAGGAATTCCGCCCGGGTGATAGCCAGTGGCCGTACCGGTACCGCGCTGGCGCGCAGCCAGTCGTGCGCGCCGCCGCCATCGACCGCGACCGGTTCCTGGGGGGCTGGGTTGATCAGTGCCTGAGCATCTGAAATCAGCATGCGCACCCGCGCGCGCAGGGTTTCCGCAAACGGCGTCGGCACCATCCCGCGCCCCGTGCGGGTGAGAATGCGATCGCCGTAATAGACCCGCAGATCGCCGAGAAGGCGGCTCATGGCGGAGGTCTGCTGGCCCAGAAGGGCGGCTGCGGCGCTGACGCTGCCGGTGGAGAGCAGGGCATCGAGCGCCACCAGAAGACGGATCCGGTGAAACAGGTTGGCCCCCTCCGCCCCCTGCTGCCCCGTGCGATCCCGCGACTGCAAGTTCACCCTCTCAGCCCTTTCCTGCTGGCGTGACGCCATCCGCCCCGGCCGCGATGGACGCGGCCGCCGCAGGGCGAAATCTGTCACGGGTTTCGGATGCGCAGGGCCTGCCGCTCCGTTTCCGTGCAACCGGGATCGGCAGGCTCCAGATGCCTAGTGTCGGGTCTGGTGGCCTTCATGTCAACATTTGCCATATAGCGCATTTAGAAACGCTATAATTCTTGGGCGTTGACGTTTCGTCATTATCATCCTTAAGACGGCTGACGCGATGGCTTTTCGGGTATCCATCAATTTAAAATTATTCTGATAAGCGCGCCTGTACAGCGGATGACAAAATGAAAGCTGCTTTTCTGCGCAACCTCGTGTTTGCTGCTTCCTCGGCCTTCTTCCTGCACGCCGCCGTGCCGGTTGCCGCCGCCGAAATCGTGATCCCGCACGCGCGTGGCGAAACCCGGTTGCCGGACCAGCCGAAAACGGTCGTCGCCTTCGACCTGTCCGCTCTGGATACGCTGACCACGCTGGGCGTTCCGATAGCCGGCAAGCCCCGGGTTGCTGCCTTGCCGGCATACCTGAAGGACCGCGATCTTTCCGGCGCGCGTGATGTCGGCACGCTGTTCGAGCCGGATTTCGAGGCCGTGGCGGCCCTGAAGCCGGATCTCATCATCGTGGGCGGGCGGTCCGCGGCCAAGTTCGATGCGCTGGCAAAGATCGCCCCCGTCATCGACCTGACGCTCGACGACAAGGCATATCTGAAGAGTGCGGAAGGCAATATCGAAACCCTTGCGCGTATCTTCGGCAAGGAGGACGAGGCACGCGCCCGGCTGGATAAGCTGAACGCTGCCGTGGCCTCGCTGCGCGAAAAGACTGCCGGCGCCGGCACCGGCCTGATGGTGCTGACCACCGGCGGCCGCATGAGCACCTTTGGTGCCGGTTCGCGTTTCGGCATCCTGTTTACCGATTTCGGCATGAAGCAGGTCAACCCGGACATCAAGATAGGCCTGCACGGCCAGCCGGCCTCGTTTGAATATATCCTTGCTCAGAACCCGGACTGGCTGTTCGTGCTCGATCGCGATGCGGCGATCGGGCAGGAAGGGACGGCCGCGCAGGCCCTGCTCGACAATCCGCTCGTGCAGGAGACGACCGCGTGGAAAGACAAGCAGGTCGTCTATCTCGATGCCGGCGCGTGGTATCTGGTGGGCGGCGGCCTGACCACCCTGCAGGTCATGACCGATCAGCTCAACACCGCACTAGCCGGCCACTGAGGGGGCAGGGCGCATGGCGGCGGGGCCGTTGCGGCTTGGCCTTGCGGTGGCCGCGGTTGCGGTTCTGGCCGCGGTCAGCCTGTTCGTCGGCGTCAGCGATATCGGCCCGCTGGCCGTCGTCAGCGGGCGCGCCAGCGCACGGGCGATGATGGTGATGGCGGAAAGCCGCCTGCCGCGCACGCTGGCGCTGCTGCTGGCCGGCGCGGGCATGGCCATCGCCGGCCTCATCATGCAGATCATGGTGCGCAACCGCTTCGTCGAGCCCAC
>DAIPYB010000199.1:0-5703 GCA_036782955.1 Pseudoxanthobacter sp.
TGCCGCACCGCCGAAGATGGTGCAGCCGCGCGCGCCCTCCTTGACCACCACCTCGCCGACGCCGCCGGCCATGATGCGGCGGGCGCACGCAGCCGCATCGGCGTCGCCGAACAGCATGACCTCGTCGTCAAGCGTCGGCAGGGCCAGATCGACTTCGGTGAGGATATCGGTGAAGGCCGTCCGTGCCGCGGCGGCATCAGCCCATCCGCGCGGGCGGTAGTTGCCGTCAAAGGCCACTTTCGCCCCGCGGCGGCGGGCGCGGGCCAGCGTCTGCTTCAGCCGCGCACGCCCTTCGTCGCCATAAAGCGACAGGCTGATGCCGGAGAAATAGATCCAGTCGAACGTCTCCAGCCCGGCGAGATAGGCTTCGTCCGCCAGCGCGAAAAGCTCGCGTGCGGGCGCCCGGTCGCGCCAGTAGAGGAAGCTGCGCTCGCCGCTGGCATCGCGCTCGATCATGTAGAGGCCCGGCACACGTCCGGCCACCCGCAGCACGGCACCGGTGTCGATGCCTTCCGCCTGCCAGCCCTCGACCATCTCGTCGCTGAGGTGGTCGTCGCCGAGCGCGGTGGCATAGGTTGTTTCGACACCCAGCCGGGCGAGATAGACGGCGGTGTTCAGGGTATCGCCGCCGAAGGCGCGCGAGAACAGGCCCTGACCGGCAGACGACAGCTCCACCATGCACTCGCCAATGGAAACGACACGCATCCGGGCACCTTTCTGGAAGACGGCCGTCAGGCCGGGTTCGCGGCCAGCATCTGGGAGGCGACGATCAGGTCGGCGCTGTGCGGATTGAAGGCGCAGGGAACATCATAGACAAGGGCGAGCCGCAGCAGCGCCTTCACATCCACGTCGTGGGGCATCGGCGTCAACGGGTCGGGAAAGAACACGAGCAGGTCGATGCGCCCTTCCGCGATCATGGCGCCGATCTGCTGATCGCCGCCGAGCGGACCCGACTTGACGGTTTCCACCTTCAGTCCCGGAACCATCTTGCGGATCACCGACCCCGTCGTCGCGGTGGCGATGATGTTATGGTGGCGCAGCTGGTCCCGATGGCGATGGACCCAGTCGGCCAGCGCGGCCTTCTTCTGGTCGTGGGCAACGGCGGCGATTGTCAGGGCCATGGCAGCGTCATCCGGGAAAGAAGGGGGGCATCGGCCCCGAATTATCTCACATCACGGCCCCAAGCTGCCACGGCACGAACTCGTTGTCGCCAAGGCCGTTCAGTTCGCTGAGGCTGCGCCGGCCCGAAGCGGCCTCCACCATCAGCCGGAACAGGGCAGCGCCCGCTTCGGCAATTGTATCAGCGCCGTCCAGCACCGTGCCGGCATTGAAATCCATGTCCAGCGCCATGCGGCGGAACAGGGTCGTGTTGGTGGCGATCTTCAGCGAAGGCACCGGCTTGCAGCCATAAGTCGATCCGCGGCCGGTGGTGAAGCAGATGAGATTCGCCCCGCCCGCCACCTGACCCGTGGCCGACACCGGGTCGTAGCCCGGCGTGTCCATGAACACCAGCCCCCTTGCCGTGACCGGCGCGGCATAATCATAGACGGCCATCAGCCCGGTGCTGCCGGCCTTGGCCACCGCGCCGAGCGATTTTTCCAGAATGGTCGTCAGCCCGCCGGCCTTGTTGCCGGGCGAGGGGTTGTTGTTCATGTCGCCCTTGTGCAGGCGGGTATAGTCCTCCCACCACCGAACGCGTGCCATCAGCGCCTCCGCCACGGCGGGAGAAGCGGCCCGCGCGGTGAGCAGGTGCTCCGCGCCGTAGATCTCCGGCGTTTCCGAAAGGATCGCCGTGCCGCCATGGGCCACCAGCAGGTCCACGGCGGCCCCGAGGGCTGGGTTGGCCGAAATGCCGGAATATCCGTCCGAACCGCCGCATTGCAGCCCGACGGCAAGGTGGCTGACCGCAACCGGCTTGCGCCTTGCGGCATCGGCAGCGGGCAGCATCGCCTCCACGGCGGCGATACCGCGTGCCACGGCCTCGCGGGTGCCGCCGGCATCCTGAATGGTCAGCGACACCAGCAGGCCATCGGCCCGTGGCGACAGGCTTTCCGCCAGCGGTGCGATCTGGTTGACCTCGCAGCCCAGCCCGAGAATGACGATGCCGGCAAAGTTCGGATGGTTGGCATAGCCCCTGAGGGTGCGGCGCAGAAGGTCGATGGCCTCGCCCGTCGATCCCATGCCGCAGCCGGTGCCGTGGGTCAGCGCCACCACGCCGTCGACATTGGGAAAGCCGGCCAGCCGGTCGCCGCGAAAGGCATCCGCGACGGCGCGGCTGGCCGTGGCCGAACAGTTGACCGATGAAATCACGCCGATGAAATTGCGCGTGCCGACGCGGCCGTCGGCGCGCACGTAGCCATCGAAGGTGACCGCATCGGCGGCAGGCTCGACGGGGCGATAATCGCGGCAGAAGCCGTGATCGAGGCTCGGTACGCCCATGCCGCAATTGTCGACATGCACGTGGTCGCCGGGCGCGATGGGCCGGGTGGCATAGCCGATCACCTGACCGTATTTCACCACCGGCGCGCCTTCCGCCACCGCGGCAAGCGCGATCTTGTGGCCGCGTGGAATAGCCGATGCCGCGGTCACGCGCAGGCCACCCGCCGTCACGCTTTCTCCGGCGGCAACATCGCTGCGGGCCACCGCCACGCTGTCGCCCTTCCGCAGCAGAAGAATGGGCGAGGGAGCCGTCTCAGCCTGCATTTCGCGCCTCCGCGATAGCTTTCAGCCGCGGCTGGGCAAGCCCCGCGCCCTGCTCCCCGGCCATGGCGATGACCGGGGCCAGACGGCGGCGGACCTTCTCGGCATGGTTCTGGGCGATATCGGCGAGCCGGTGGACAAGGAACGGGTTGAGGAAGCGCTCCCGCACGGTGGCGAGATAAGCTTCCGCCGTTTCTCCCTCGCCGCGCGCAGCGAACACGGGCAGCACCTCTTCCCGCCAGACAGCTTCAACAAACGATCGCAAGCCATTGTCATTCATGGCTTGATAGACCGTCATGTCGAGGGGATAATCGCCCGACTGCCAGCCCTCGGCCAGCACCGTGTGCCCGAGATTGAGCA
This sequence comes from Pseudoxanthobacter sp., assembly GCA_036782955.1. GTDB lineage: Bacteria > Pseudomonadota > Alphaproteobacteria > Rhizobiales > Segnochrobactraceae > Pseudoxanthobacter. The sequence continues at coordinate 3,061 of DAIPYB010000199.1, forward strand.
GGAAGAGCTTCAGCCGCTCGTAACGGTCGAGATCGTCGGTCACCACGATGGCTTCATGCCGGCAGGGCAGCACCAGACCCGGTGTCGCGGCAACGGCCCACAGCGCATAGGGCTCGGCGACCGCGCCGACCGGCTCGATCGGTTCGGACACGATGCGGTCCACCAGCGCGTTGGCGAAACGGCAGTGCTGCTTCAGCCAGCGGGTGAACGCGGACGGGGCGTTCCATGCCGCTGCCAGTTCCAGCAGGATCGTCCGCAGCCGGTCGCCGTTGCCCACGATCAGCTCGCACGGGAACAACGACAGCGGGGCACCCGGATTGACCGCGAAGCGCGCATGGAGCAACGCCAGCAGCTTGGCGGGAAAGCTCGCCGGCACGCGTTCCGGGTTGGCCAGAATGCCGCCATCGTCGGTCGGGCTCAGGTCAAAGCCGCGGTCGCCGGTGTTGGAGAGGATTACCTTGGCCTCGTGGATGGCGATGCGCCGTATCGCCTGCCAGTCGCGGGTAGCTGAAAGGCCGGCCCGGATAGCCGTGGCGATGCGGGTTTCGTCCACTGTCACCCCATCCTTCAGGCCACGAATGCGGACGGGATAGCCGTTTCCGGCGGCAAATGCCGCCACACGGGCCACGCTCGCCGGGCTGCCGGTCGTCTCCACGACGGCGACGGGGCCGAGGGCCTCGCCGCGCGCCAGCGCCTCGGAAATGAACAGGTCGGCATGAGCCTGCAGGAAGCGGCTGGTGCCGAACTGGAGAATGGGGAAGCGCGTGGACATCACACCTCCACGATGGCCTTGACGACGCCGGCCGCCGGATCGAGCAGACCGGCGAAGCGCTCCGGTACTTCGGCAAGCGTCATGCGATGGGTATTGAGGGCCGCATCCGGCACCTTGCCGGCACGCATGGCCTCCATGACAGTGGCGAAATCTTCCGGCGTGGCGTTGCGGCTGCCGAGAAGCGTTGTCTCGCGCTTGTGGAACTCGGGGTCGTTGAAGGTGATATCGGCCGCAACAATGGACACCAGCACATAGGAGCCGCCATGGGCGACGAACTGGAAGCCGCGTTCCATGGCCTTCGGGCTGCCGGTTGCATCGAAGACGATATCGAAGAAATTTCCGTCTGTTATGTCAGATAGTTCATCTTTATCATCAGGTCCGGTCTGCACCACGGCGGCGACCTTCAGGTGCGCAGCACAGAACGCGAGGCGGTCGGCGCGGCCGTCGATGACGGTGACGCGCGCGCCCCTGAGGCCGGCGAAGATCGCCACCGCCATGCCGATCGGTCCGGCTCCGACGACCAGCACGTTCTGTCCCGCCGCCGCGTTGCCGCGCCGAACGGCATGGGCGCCGATGGCGAGAAACTCGATCATCGCCGCCTGATCGAGGCTGATGCCCTCGGCGCTGCACACGAACTGTTCGGGCACGCTCAGGAATTCGGCCATGCCGCCGTCGCGGTGCACGCCGAGCACCTGAATGCGCGAGCAGCAGTTGGTCTTGCCCTGCCGGCAGGCATGGCAGGTTCCGCAGGAGATGTAGGGGATGATGTAGACCGGGGCGCCGGCACTGAACCGGCTGTCGGCCGGGGCTTCCTCCACGGTGCCGGAAAGCTCGTGCCCCATCACGCGCGGATAGGACAGATAGGGCTGGTTGCCCGTGAAGATATGCAGGTCGGTGCCGCACACGCCGACCCGGCGGATGCGCACGAGCACCTCGCCCTCGCCGCGCGGCGGCTTCTGCGCCTCGCGGGCCGTGAGCAGGCCGGGTTTGTCGCAGGTGACGGTCAGCATGGGTCTTGTGTCCGGTGCTTCAGGTTGAAGGGAAGACACCCGCCTTCAGCCAAGGCGATAGAAGGTGCGGGCGTTTTCGCTGAAAACAGCGTCGTGATGGGCCGGAGGCACGAAGTCGCGCGCCATCGCCAGCCAGCCGGCATAGTCTCCGGCAAGGCGCAGGACCGGCCAGTCGCTGCCGAAGATCAGGCGTCCGGGGCCGAACAGCGACAGCAGTGTTTCGGCATAGGGCCTGAGAGCGGCGGCCCCGGCGCGCGGGCCGGCTTCGGTCAGCAGGCCGGAAAGCTTGCAGTGCAGGTTGGGCAGGGCCGCCAGTGCCTCCAGATCGGCTCGCCAGCCGGCGATGTGGCCGGATGCAATCCACGGCTTGGCGCCGTGATCGATGACGACCGGCAGCGCCGGATGGCGACGGGCGAAGGCGAGAAGCGGCCGCAGATGACGCGGCAACACGAGGGCATCGAAGGTCAGGTCATGGCGGATCAGCGCCGCCACAGCCTCATCCAGCAAGGGATCCTCGATCCAGTCGTCATCGGCCAGATCCTGCAACATCGGCCGGATGCCGCGGAATTTCGGCCGGGCGGCGAAGCGGGCAATGTCGCCGGCTGCCGCCGGCGTCTTCATGTCCACCCAGCCAACGACGCCGAGCACGAAATCGGTCCGGGCGGCGATATCGAGCAGATAGTCCGTGTCGGCCAGCGTCGGCAGCGACTGCACCAGCACGGTGCCGCCGACACCCGCCGCGCGCATTTCCGGTTCCAGATCGCCGGGGGCGAAATCGCGGTGGATCGCTTCGAGCGTGGCAGGCGGCCAGCCGCCGGCACGATCCGCCAGCCGCCAGAAATGCTGGTGGGCATCGATGAC
>DAIPYB010000200.1:0-5687 GCA_036782955.1 Pseudoxanthobacter sp.
GCGCAGATGCAGGTAATGGTCGGCCCCCACCAACGCCTCCAGCCCCGCCGCAAGCGATGTGCCGCCGGTCTTGGGGATATGCACGAACACCAGCACATCCCCCGCTGCATCATAACGTGTCGCATCGCACAGCATTTCGATATCGCTCTCGTTCCCCCGGCACGAGTTTCTTCTTAGCCGAGTTTTTCCTGAATTGGGAAGTGAAGGGCAAAATGTTCGCTGTTCTCACCCCGGACGTGGCATTGATCCGGGCCTATAACGCGGCGACCGGCATTTCCTTATGTTTCCCGGGAGGAAAATTGCCCCTATCATCCTGCAAGCCACGGCCGGCATCTCGGCGTCGGCGGCGGGCCATCATCGGGCAGGGGAGGCGGGTGCATTGACCAGACACGAGGGTGGGCCGGAGGGCCGCGGGGCCGGCGAAGGCGGGCTGACGGGCGAGGAACTGCTGACCGGATCGGGGGCGCCGTCGGTGGAGCACCGCACGCTCGAACACGCCATCGGCGTGCAGGTGCGTGCGTTTCGCCGCAAGCTGGATCTTACGGTTTCCGATCTCGCCGGCGCGGCCGGCATTTCGGTCGGCACGTTGTCGAAGATCGAGAACGGCCAGATTTCGCCTTCGCTTTCCACGCTGCAGGCGCTGGCCGGTGCGCTCAATGTGCCGATCACGGCGCTGTTTTCCGCCTTTGAGGAAAAGCGCGGCTGCTCGTTCGTGCGCGCCGGGCAGGGCGTGGCCATCGACCGGCGCGGCACCAAGGTGGGCCATCGCTATGAATTGCTCGGCCAGTCGCTCGGCGGCGGCGATGTGGTGGTCGAGCCCTACCTGATCCAGCTTTCCGAGGAAGCTGAGGCCTATACCGCCTTTCGTCATGACGGCGTCGAACTTATCTATATGCTGAGCGGAGAAGTCATCTATCGCCATGCCGACCGGCTTTACCACCTCAGGCCCGGCGATACGCTGATGTTCGATTCGGCGGCCGCACATGGACCGGAACAACTTCTGGTTCGGCCGATGACCTATCTCTCCATTATCGTTTACCGGCGCGACAGCGCATAAGGCACGACGGACACCATGACTGACTTCAAGGCCGTGCTGTGGGACATCGACGGCACGCTCATCGACAGCGAACCGCTGCATCTGGCCTGCATAAGGCAGGTCAGCGAAGCCTTCGGCTACGTCATGCCGCGCGAGGTGGAGGAGCGTTTTCTCGGCCACGATCAGGCCACGGTGTGGCGCGCCATTGCACCGTTCTTCTCCCGTTCCGTCAGCGAGGCGGACTGGAAAGGCGCGGTGCTGGAGTCCTACATCGCCCGCGCCCCGCGCGAGGCGAAGCCGTTTCTGGGGGCTCTGGAGGCGATCCGCCGTCTGGACGAGGCCGGCGTGCCGCAGATCTGCGTTTCCAATTCCGAGCGGGTCGTGGTGGATGCCAATGTCGCGGCCATCGGCATCGCGCCGTTCCTGCGCTTCACCATCAGCCGGGACGACGTGACCCACGGCAAGCCCGATCCGCTGCCCTATCGCACAGGGTGCGAGCGCCTCAGCCTTCTGCCGGCGCACGGCATTGCGGTCGAGGACAGCACGGCCGGCGCGCAGGCCGCGGTTGCAGCGGGGCTGCATGTCGTCCGGGTGCCCGGGGACGGCGCAATCATGCCGGCCGAAGCCAGCAGGCTGCCGGATTTTCGCCATGTGCTGACGCTGTTCGGCCTCGATGGCGAGGCACTGATGCTGCCCGGCGCAGCCTGAGCGCGATGGCGACGGGCGCCGCGTAGGAAGGCGCGCGTTCGCACGTTAAGTGCGCCGGGGCGGTTTCAGGACAGGTGCATATGGCCGTGCGCACAGCCAGGCGGTGTTTCCCTGCCGCCCCCCGGGCGGCTTTCCTCGCGGTTACCGGACGCAAGGCCATGTTCGGCCTGCTCGGTGGCCTGCTGTTGCTGGCCGGGCCTCCTGCCCACGCCCGCTCTCCGGCGCAGGACCGGATGGCGCAGGACCCGGCGTGGCCGGGAGTGGCGGTGTGGCGCGTGGCCGACCTGCCGGATGCGGTCGTGGCCCTGCCGCCGCGCGCGGCGACCCGCTGGGTCAGCGGCTGGTCGGTGGCACTGGTGCCTCCGCGTCTGTCGATGGCGGCTGCAGCCCGCGCCGCCCTGCCGCCGCCGTTGCGCCCGCCGGCGGGCCAGCCGCAGCCGCCCGACAACGCCACCGTGCGCGTGATCGTGCCCGTTGCCGTCGCCGGAACGCGGGTGCGCCTGCGCCTTGCAAATCCGTTTGCCACCACGGCGCTGACAATCGGTGCTGCCACCGTGGCGCCGGGCTCCGATCCCGCCGCGCTCACGCCGGGCACGCTGCGGCGCGTGACCTTCGGCGGGCGGGGTCGCATCTCCATACCGCCCGGGGCGAGCGTTGTCAGCGATCCGGTGGCGCTGGCGGTTGCACCCGACAGCCGGGTTGCGGTGTCTCTGTTCTTCTCCGGCGCCGTACCGCGCGCGGCAGCGGTTCACGCCGCGCCGCTCGGCGGCATCATGACCGCCGGCAACAGCGCCGACCGTCCCCTGCTGCCCCATGCCGATGCCGTCAACGAGGTGTGGTTCCTCAGCGGGCTCGATGTCGGCGGTGGCCGGCAGGTGGGGACGGTGGCGATCATTGGCGATTCGCTCAGCGACGGCGGGCCGGATCGCTGGTCGTGGTTGCTGGGGCGCCGGTTGCGGGCGGCCGGCATGCCGTTCGGTATCGCCAATCAGGCCGTTGCCGGAAACCGGCTGACCGAGGCGGCGCCCGCCGAGGTGGCCTCCGCCGGGCAGGCCGGCGTCGCGCGCCTTCCGCGCGATGTGCTGTCGCTGCCGGGCCTTAGCGACCTCATCGTGCTGGAGGGGACCAACGATATCGGCTTGTCCACTGAAGACGCCGCTCCGGTGTCAGCCATCATTGCCGGCTATCGCCAGATCATCGCCGCGGCGCACGATCGCGGCGTGCGCGTTTTTCTCGCCACGCTGCCGCCGTTCGGCGCCGCGCGTTATCTGGGCTACTACAGCGCCCGCAAGGAGAGCGGCCGGCAGGTGGTCAACCGCTGGATCCGGACCGCCGGTGAGGCGGATGGCGTGATCGACTTCGATGCCGCGCTGCGAGATCCGCGCCGGCCCGACAGGCTGCAGCCGGCTTTCGATGCCGGCGACGGTCTGCACGTCAACGATGCCGGCCAGAAGGCCATGGCGGCGGCCGTGAACCTGTCGCTGTTTCGCTGAGGGTCAGGCCAGATCGTCGCCGCATTCGGCCGCAATGGCCGCGCGTACGCCCGCAGCGATGGCACCGATGGCCGGGTGGGCGGGCAGTGGGGTGTCGTCGATGGCGGCGACGGGCATGACCAGACGCACGCTGTTGGTAAGAAATGCCGCGTGTCGCGGCAGAGCCTCCGGCCACAGGCTTTCCTGCCGCGCCGTGAGCCCCAGCCCGGCCGCGACTTCAAGCACCAGCGCCCGCGTGATGCCGTCGAGAACGCCGTCCGCCAGCGGCGGGGTCACGAGGCTGTCGCCGTCGAGGACGAACAGGTTGGCGAGGGCCGAGCATGCTGCCGCTCCGCGCGTGTTCAGCAACAGGGCGTCGTCGGCCCCGGTGCGGCGCGCCTGCCCGTAGGCAAGCACGTTGTCGAGATAAGCCAGCGTCTTGAGCCGGGCGGCGGGCGAGGTTTCGTTGCGCCGGATCGCAGCGGTGGCGAGGCGCATCGGTGCGAAGGCTGCCGCTGCCGGCCATGGCGAGAGGCCCGCGATCAGACGCGGCCGGGGTTCCGGTGGCGGCAGCAGCCCGCGCGGCCCCGATCCGTGGGTCAGCGTCAGCCGGATGACGGCGCGCGGCGTCGGCGAAGCCGCGATCAGGGCCGAGATGGCCTGTCGCGCTTCGTCCAGCGGGGCGTGAAAGCCGAGGGCCGCCGCGGCGGAGGAGAGGCGCGCGAGGTGGGCCTCCAGCCGGAAGGGTACCCGGCCGAACACCGCCAGCGTATCGAATACGCCATCCGCCAGCATCAGGCCGCGATCGGACAGATCGAACGGACGCTCCGGGCTTTCCGTGAGGCTGCCTTCAGACCAGATCATCGGTCGCGGTGCTCCGCTGCAAGACGCAGGAAATTGGCCAGCAGGGCCAGCCCGTGCTCGGTCACGATGGATTCCGGGTGGAATTGCACGCCGAAGGTGGGGTGATGGCGGTGGGCAAGGCCCATGATCTCGCCATCCGGCGAATGTGCGGTCACACGCAGCGGGGCGTCGCCGGCCATCGGTTCCACGATCAGCGAATGATAGCGTCCGGCCTGAAACGGGGTGGGAAGTTCGCTGAACAGGCCGCTGCCGTCGTGTTCCACGGCGGCGGCACGGCCATGCATCGGCCGTCTCGCCCGCGCCACGCGCCCGCCGAACGCCTGCCCGATGGCCTGATGGCCGAGGCAGATGCCGAGCATCGGCAGCCGGCCGCTGAAGGCGGCAATGGCTTCAAGCGTGATGCCCGCCTCGTCGGGCGTGCAGGGGCCGGGCGACAGCACGAGGCAGTCCGGTGCGCGGGCGCCGATTTCCGCGCACGATATCGCATCGTTGCGCACCACTGCGACTTCGGCGCCGAGCATCGTGAAATAGCGGGCGATGTTGAAGACGAACGAGTCGTAATTGTCGATCATCAGCACGGAAAGCGGCGCGGCGCGGGCTGCGGGCGTCATGGCGCGATCCCGCCGGCCATGGATGCGGCAAGGATGCGGTTCGCCTTCGTGCCGGTCTCGTCGAATTCCTCCGCAGGGTCGGACAGCGCGGTGATGCCGCCACCGGTCTGGAACACGGCTTCGGAGGCTGTGAAGGTGACGGTGCGGATGGCGATGTTGAAATCGAAGCTGCCATCGAAGCCGAGCCAGCCGATGGAGCCGCAATAGGGTCCCCGGCCATGCCGCTCCAGCGCGGTGATGATTTCCATGGCTCTCAGCTTCGGTGCGCCGGTGATGGAGCCGCCGGGGAAAGTGGCGGCGATCAGGTCGAGCGCATCGTGCGCCGGGGCCAGTTCAGCCGTTACCACCGACACCAGATGATGCAGCCCGGCATAGCTTTCCACCCCGCACAGCACCGGCACTTCGACGGAACGGGAGCGGGCCACGCGGGAAAGATCGTTGCGCATCAGGTCGACGATCATCACGTTTTCGGCCCGCTCCTTGTCGCTGGCCGCCAGAGCCCGCGCCTGTGCGGCATCCTCGTCAGGCGTGGCGCCGCGCCGGACGGTGCCTTTGATCGGGCGGGCTTCCACACGCCGGCCATCGAGCCTCAGGAAGCGTTCCGGCGAGGATGAGGCGATCTGCAGGTCACCGAAATCGAGAAAGGCGGCGAACGGGGCCGGATTGGACCGCCGCAGGCGGCGATAATAGGCCAGCGGCGAGAACCCGGCCGATCGGGGGGCGGTGAAGCGGCGGGCGATGTTGGCCTGAAAGATGTCGCCGGCCAGCACATAATCGATTGCGCGACGGACGGCATCCTCGTGTTCGGCCCGCGTGCCGGCGGCCTGCCAGTGCAGGATGTCTTCGTCGTCGGCCGGCACGGGTGCCGGGCCGGTAAGGCGGGTCAGTATCCGGTCGCGGCGCAGAAGCGCGCGGCTGCGCTGACTGGCCCCCATCTCCGGTGCGCCGGTGGAGACCAGCCAGCACTGGCGGGTGAGGTGATCCCACGCGATCACC
>DAIPYB010000201.1:0-5671 GCA_036782955.1 Pseudoxanthobacter sp.
AATCGCCGTATTGGTCTCGACGTCCCTGCACAATTAATGTTGGGACGGAAATGGTCGCAAGATGCCCAACTCGATCCGGCTCCGGTGACTTCTTCCGGTGCTTAAAAGGATAGCCAGGAGCGATAATCGCCGCGCAGTTACCGCCAAGTTTGCCGCCAGCTGCAAGCTTTGTAATAAGGCGCCCGCCGGATGATCTGCCGATCAGGACAATATGGCGCCCACTGTTTTGTGCCGCCGCCACCGCGCTGACGAGAAAAGCTTCTCTCGCGACGCCACGCGCAGGCGCGCACTGAACTGTGGCGCACAGCGTCCCATACAACCTCCTTTTCGCCAAAAAAACATCCCCCTCCCGGACAAGTCCGATACGAAGTGTATCCTCAATATGCACGTCCTTCGGATACGAAGTCTCCAGCGAGATAAATGAAAGCATATTATATATTTTTCATCCAAGATCTTTTTTCTGACGAAATTCTAGATATAAAATGGAAATATTTTATTGTAGTATTTTATATAATTAAATTTCATATAGAATCTGAATGAAACTTACATTGCACCAAATACGCCTGCATCCCGATCATTCCGGATGGCAGCGATGTGTTCAGGGCCGATGCCGCAGCAGCCGCCTACGACGTCGGCGCCGGCTGCCGTCCAGTGGCGCACCCAGTGCAGATAGTTTTCCGGGCCGAGATCGGCGCGGATGGCTGAAATACCGGGATAGGGTTCGGCCGAAGGTGGTTCCGGGGCGAAGGCGTTGGCGTAGACGCCAAGCCGGACCGGGCGGCCGGCGGCGGCAATTGCCGCGCGGGCATCCGTTACCGCCGCGCTCATCACTTCGGGCTGGCTGCAGTTGAAAAGAATGCCATCGGCCCCTGCCGCAAGTGTCTCGGCAATCGCCGTGCCGACCGCCTCACCCGACCGCAGTTCCGCCGGTGCCCTGCGCCCCTCTTCGTCCCGCAAGGTGTAGGAAACCCAAACCGGCTTTCCCGTCTGCCTGGCAGCGACCAGTGCGAACAGCGCCTCGGTCGTGGAACTCTGGGTCTCGATCAGCCAGAAATCCACATGAGGGCTCAGTCCGGCGATCAGTAGGGCGAGAATGGCCGGCGCCTCGTCGGGACGGAATAATTCCGGCTGATAGCTCTGGAACAGTGGCGGCAGCGAGCCGGCTACCTGCACGCCGCGGCCGGAAGCATCCGCCACGGCGCGCGCCAGCCGCCCAGCTCGGTCAGCGAGCTTCTCGCCCTCCGCCTCAAAGCGTGCCGCACCGATCATGTGCGGCACTACGCCATAAGTATTGGTGGTGATGATTTCTGCCCCGGCCGCCACGTAGGCAGCATGGGCGGCGGCAACGTAGTCGGGCGCTTCGATGAGCGACAGGGCGGACCATTCCGGCAGGCGAAACGGAGCACCGAGGCGCTGCAGCAGCCGCCCCATGCCGCCGTCGAGGATGACGACTGTATTGTCCCGCTCCGCCATGATCCCCTCCGGCCGCATGCTGAAACTGCCCGCGGACAATCCCTCTCCGCGGCGCGGTTCGCAAGGGGGTCAGCGCCCCCAGCGCAACACGAGCGGATCGAGACGACGGGCAATCTCGATCAGCCCGGCACGGGTCGCCGGATGCAGCGGCTGCAGCGGGTGGCGCACCGCGGCGGAGCGGATGACGCCGCCTTCCTGCATCAGTTCCTTGCAGGCATTCAGGCCGCACTGGCGGTTCTCGTAATTGATGAGCGGCAGCCAGCGCTGATAGGCGTCCAGCGCATCGCTGCGGCGGCCAGCGAAATAGGCATCCGTGATCTGGCGGATACCATCGGGATAACCGCCGCCGGTCATGGCCCCCGTCGCACCCGCATCAAGATCGGCCATCAGGGTAATAGCTTCCTCGCCATCCCACGGCCCCTCAATGGCGGCACCACCAAGCTCGATCACCCGGCGCAGCTTGGCAGCTGCCTGCGGCACTTCGATCTTGAAATAGGCGAGGTTCCCGATCTCGCGGGCCATGCGGGCCAGAAACTCCGCCGACAGCGGCGTGCCGGCAACCGGTGCATCCTGCACCATGATCGGAATAGAAATCGCATCGGAAACCGCGCGATAGAATTCATAGATGGCAGGTTCGGCAACACGGAAGGTTGCGCCGTGATAGGGCGGCATCACCATGACCATCGCCGCACCCAGCTCCTGCGCGCGAAGGCTCCGGGCAGCACAGACCGACGAAGCGAAGTGGCTGGTGGTGACGATGACCGGAACCCGCCCGGCAACATGCGCCAGTACGGCTTCGATGACCGTGTCGCGTTCGGCGTCCGTCAGCACGAACTGCTCGGAAAAATTCGCCAGAATGCACAGGCCCTCCGAGCCCGCGTCGATCATGAAATCGATCGCCCGGCGCTGACCATCGATATCGAGCGCGCCGTTTTCATCGAAAACGGTAGGCGCCACGGGAAAGACGCCGCGATAACGCGGGGCGGCGATGTCGGTCATGAAGCACGTTTCCTTCCAGTGCAGCCGGTCTGCGCCGGCCGGCCTGTTGTCCTCCGGCGATGAGAAAGCCGGCGCCCTGTTTCATGCCATAAAGCCCCGCGACGCAATAGTCATATTAATTTATGAATGATGGCCCATGACAGAAATGTGGCCCGGTGTCATAGCGGCGGATAGACTGCACCATGCTAGATTGCATGCGAACAAGACACGCTCCGGCACCGGCAGGTGCCCCAGAACCAGAAGAAAGTAATGAGTTCCGTTTCGCCCCATTCCATGCCTCCCCCCGGCCCGCCATGCCTTTCCGTAAACGATATGGCCATGTTCGATCTGGCGCCGGTATCGCTGTGGCTGGAGGATTACAGCGCCGTCCGCCGCCAGCTGGAACAATGGGCTGCAGAAGGCATGACCGATGTCCGCCAGTGGCTTGCTGCCCGACCTTCGCGCACGCTGAGGCTTGCCGCCTCCATCCGCCTGGTGCGCATCAATGCCCGGGCGCTGGCGCTTTACGGCGCTGAAAACATCGAAGATCTGAACTCGAATTTCGGATATGTCTTCTGTGATGAGAGCATTCCGTCGCTGATCGACGAATTCGATGCTCTCTGGCGCGGCGAGAAGACCATCAGCAGCATCAGCGTCAACAGGACTCTTGCAGGCGACAAGATCGATATTGCGCTGAATGGCGTTCTTTTACAGGGCGCGGAGCATGATTGGTCGCGCATCCTGTTCGCCATCCGCGATATCACGGCGCGGCAGGATGCGATCCGCGCGCTTGCCCGCAGCGAGGCCCGCGCGCGGGCGCTGTTCGATCACTCGCCGACGGCAATGCTGCTCCTCGACCTGAGCGCGGTGCGCGATCGGCTGGTCCGCCTCGTCTATGACGGCGTGTGCGATCTCGATGGCTATCTGGGCAAGCACCCGGAGTTCCTGCACACGCTGATCTCGCAGGCGCGTATTCTCGACGTTAACGAATCGGCTCTGGCGTTGTTTGCCGTTCCCGATATCGAGACGCTGCAGGCTTCTCTTCCGCGCCTCTTCAACGCTACCAGCCTGCCGCCGATGCGCGCGCAAATTGTCGCGCTCTGGAACAAGACAGCTCCGGATGGTGAAGCGGAGGTCCACAACGTGGCTGCCGACGGACGCGATATCTGGGCTCAGGTGCGCATCCGCAATCTCTCCGGTCAGGACAGCGACTGGTCTGAGATGCTGGTCGGCATGAACGACATCACCGTCCGCCGGCAGGCGGAATCCTATCTGGCCTATCTCAGCTATCATGACGTTCTGACCGGCCTTAACAATCGCGTCTTCCATATGGAACGGCTCGAACGGCTGAAGCAGGACGGGCCGTGGCCCGTGAGCGTGCTGATGATCGACCTGAACGATCTCAAGGGCGTCAACGACCGGTTTGGCCACGCCGCGGGCGATGCGCTGCTGCGGCGGGCGGCGCATGCGCTTTCCGCCACGATCATGCCGCCGGGAACCGCCTCACGCATCGGCGGCGACGAATTTGCCGTTCTGCTGCCGGGCACCGGCGAGGAGCAGGCAGCCGCCGTCATCCATGCGCTGGAAGAGGCCGCCGACCGGCTTGCGGCCGAGCCGGGGCAACCTGTCCTGCATCTTTCGATCGGGGCCGCCACCGCGACACAAGGAGAACTGGCCGTCGCCGCGGAGTTGGCCGACCAGCGGATGTATGAAGCCAAGCGGCATTACTACCGCACCCATGACCGGCGCCGGCGCGATAATTCCGGCTACGGAACGCCGGATTGACTTCCGCCATAATTGCGGCGGATTATATCGACATCGTACACTCCAAGGAGACGCGGAACGGCGATTCCCCGCGTGACCGTGCCCGCCAACAAAAATGACGGCCTCACAAGAGGCCGCGCAACACGAGGGTGGAAGCAATGATCGCAATGCCGGGCGGCCACCATGCGGAGCGCATTTTCAGCACGCTGCGCAATCAGGCCGCCACTGCACAATCCGTCGTTGCCGCCTCCTGGTCCCGCTCGATCACCCGCTACGGCCTCGATCCGGAGCGCTCCGTTCCGCCCCAGCGCCTGAGCCGCCGCGAGTTCGCCACCGCTTTCGAGCGCACCGAACCGCTGGTCCGCCTTGCCCAGAGCACGCTGGACCGGCTTTTCCAGACCGTGGGCGATGCTGGCTGCTGCGTGCTGCTGACGGACCGCGACGGCGTTCCGCTGGATCGCCGTGGCTGCCCCGGCGATGATAGCGATTTTCTCAGCTACGGCCTGTGGACCGGGATGGTCTGGAGCGAGGCAAGCGAGGGCACGAACGGTGTCGGCACCTGCCTGGCGGAAGGCCGTGCGCTGACGATCCAGCGCGAACAGCATTTCATGACCCGCAACATCGGGCTGTCGTGCTCCGTGGCACCGATCTTCGATGCGGAAGGGCGTATCATCGCCGCGCTCGATGTCTCGACCTGCCGGCAGGATCTCACGGCCCCGATGCTGAAGGTCGTGGCGGCGGCGGCAGTCGAAGCCGCACAGAAGATCGAAGCGCGCAATTTCCGCGAGACCTTCAGCAATGCCCGGATCATCCTGTGCCCTGAAACCGGGCGCAGCGCCGGCGGGCTGCTGGCGGTCGACCGCGAGGATCTGGTGATCGGCGCCAACCGTACGGCCAGACTGGCCTATGGCCTGACGGATGAACGCCTCGCCCATCCCTTCCCGGCCAACGACCTTCTGGACGGTAACGATGAAGCTGGCGGCGATCTGGCCGCAGCCGAGCGTGGTGCCGTCCAGCGCGCGCTCTCGCGGGCGCAGGGCAATGTGTCCGCTGCCGCGCGCCACCTCGGCATCAGCCGCGCCACGATGCATCGCAAGATGGCCCGCCTCGGTATTGTCCGTCCGAACTGAGGCAGGACCCGTCAAAGCGCGCCCGCGACGCACGGCCGCCGCCGCGCATCGGGCATCAGCGTCTTGTAATTAGTCCCATTTAAGAGTTCTGACGCAGTGCCGCCCGCGGGGTCTCCGCCCCCTTTGCGGCGCAGCATCGGCGACCGCATCGCAGCAAGGCCTGCGACCGCGGACTGTCTCAGTCCTGCGACACCTCGGGCCGTGGAAATGGGCGGTCGGAGGTGACGAACGCAGCAAAGCGGCTGATGCTCAGCCCATACCGACGCCGGCAAACGGCGCGACTCAAGGAGGAAATGATGAATAAGCCCGAAGTTTCCCGCACCACC
>DAIPYB010000202.1:0-5663 GCA_036782955.1 Pseudoxanthobacter sp.
GGAAGATCGCCCTGATCCTCGCCGTCGTGCTCGGCGGGTTCGTGGTTTTGCTGCCAAATTTCTTTTCAAAGGAAACGGTAGCGAACTGGCCGGCATTCATGCCGAAGCGCCAGATCGTGCTTGGCCTCGACCTGCAGGGCGGCGTGTACCTGCTCTACGAGGTCGACCGCGAGGACTATGTCCAGAAGCGCCTCAAGACGCTCACCGGCGAGGTGCGCGGTGCCCTGCGGCAGGAACCGCGCATCGGCTTCACCGACCTGACGGTGAAGGGCAATGCGGTGACGGTGCGTATCCGCGATCTGTCGCAGATCGCGGAAGCACGCAAGCGTCTGGCCGAGCTCCGTAATCCGCTGTCGTCGTCGCTGTTCGGCGCCCAGCCGGTGGATGAATTCCAGGTCGATGTGGCCGACAACGGGCTTGCCCGTCTCTCCTTCACCCAGAAGGGACTGGAGCAGCGCGTGCGTTCCATCGTCGACCAGTCCATCGGCGTCATTGCGCGGCGCGTCGACGAACTCGGTACGGTGGAGCCGAATATTCAGCGGCAGGGTGCCGACCGCATCCTCGTCGAGGCCCCTGGCCTGGACGATCCCGACCGCCTGAAGGCCATCGTCGGTCAGACGGCGCAGCTGACGTTCCATCTCGTGGATACCTCGGTCAATCCGCAGGTGGCGATGCAGAGCAAGCCGCCGGCGGGTACCATCCTGCTCTATTCGGTCAGCGATCCTCCGGTGCCCTATGTGGTGGAGGAAGCGCCGCTGCTGACGGGCGACGATCTGGTCGATGCGCAGGCGACCTTCGAGCCGACCAATCACGAGCCGGTGGTGTCGTTCCGCCTTTCCAGCACCGGGGCGCGCAAGTTCGCTACGATCACCCAGCAGAATGTCGGTCGTCCGTTCGCCATCGTGCTCGATAACGAGGTGATCTCGGCACCGAACATCCGCGAGCCCATTCTGGGCGGCGCGGGCCAGATTTCCGGCAACTTCACGGTTGAGACGGCCAACGATCTCGCGGTTCTGCTGCGCGCCGGCGCGCTGCCGGCCAAGCTGACGATCGTGGAAGAACGCACCATCGGACCTGGCCTCGGAGAGGACTCGATCCGGGCCGGTGAGATCGCGGCCATTATCGGCACGATCGCAGTGTGCATCTACATGTTCGCCGTCTACCGCTTCCTTGGCCTGCTCGCCAACATCGCGGTGTTGGTGAACGTGGCGCTGATCTTCGCGCTCATCACGCTGCTGGGGGCGACGCTGACGCTGCCGGGCATCGCCGGTATCGTGCTGACGGTCGGTACAGCCGTCGATTCCAACGTGCTGATCTACGAGCGTATCCGCGAGGAGGCCCGCAACGGCCGTTCCGCGATCATGGCGATCGATCTCGGGTTCCGCCGGGCCATCGGCACCATTCTGGATGCGAACATTACGATGTTCATTTCGGCCATCGTTCTGTTCTATCTCGGCTCCGGTCCGATCCGCGGCTTCGCCGTGACCCATGCCCTTGGCATCATCACGACCATGTTCACGGCCGTGACCTTCACCCGTATGCTCGTCGTGTTCTGGGTGCGCCTGCGCCGCCCGACCAAGATCAGCATCTGAGCGACCTATTGAGGAAATGAGCGCGTCATGAAGGTTCTTCGCCTCATCCCCGACGGCACCCGGATCGGCTTCATGCGCCTTTGGCGCGTGATGCTGCCGATTTCCGCTGTGCTGGCGATCGCCTCGCTGGTCGCTTTCTTCACGGTCGGCCCGAACTATGGCATCGACTTCAAGGGCGGTTCGGTCATCGAGATCACCACCACGGACGGCAAGCCGGCGGACCTCGCCGACCTGCGCGCAACCGTTGGCGATCTCAACCTTGGCGATGTGCAGATTCAGGAATTTGGTTCGCCGGAAGACGTCATGATCCGTATCGCCCGGCAGGAGGGCGGTGACGAGGCGCAGCAGCGGGCGGTTCAGCTGGTGCGCGATGCCCTTGGCGACAGCTACCACATCAGCCGTACCGAAGTCGTCGGACCGCGCGTTTCCGGTGAGCTGGCGCGCAACGGCACCATCGGTCTGGTGGTGACGCTGGCCGCGATCATGGTCTATGTGTGGTTCCGCTTTGAGTGGCAGTTCGCGGTCGGGGCGATCATCTCCACCCTGCACGACGTGATCCTGACGCTCGGCATCTATACGCTGGTGCCGTTTGAGTTCAACCTGTCGTCCATTGCGGCAATTCTGACGATTGTCGGTTATTCCCTGAACGATACGGTTGTCGTCTATGATCGCATTCGTGAAAACCTGCGTAAATACAAGCGGATGTCGATTTCGGACCTGATCGATCTCTCGATCAACGAGACGCTCGGCCGCACCATGATTACCTCGATCACCACGCTTATCGCGCTGATTTCGCTCTATGTGTTTGGTGGTGAGGTCATTCGCTCGTTCGTGTTTGCGATGATCTTCGGCGTCGTGATCGGCACGTTCTCGTCGATCTATATCGCCGCACCGATCCTGATCTATTTCCGCCTGCGTCCGAACCGTCCCAACAACGAAGAAGGCGCAGCCGCGGCAACCGGAGCGGTGTGAGCCATGGCTGGCATCGTCATCCGCGAGGCCCACTTTCCTGACCGTGCACCTGTCGATGCCTATGGCGACGGCGGGTTTCGGTTCGCCGGCATGTCGCACCGCGGCGCGATTCTGGCACTGCCGAGCGGGGTGCACGGCTGGAGCCCGGTGACGGTCGCCGATCTTGATCGCGCGGCGTTCAGCATGGTGGTGGAGCAGGCGGAGGCGTTCGGCTTTTTCTTGCTCGGCACCGGCGCGCGGTTCGAGATTTTGCCGCCGGACCTGCTCTGGTATCTGAAGGGAGCGGGGGTGCGGTTGGAGATGATGTCTACCGGCGCCGCAGTCCGCACCTATAATGTCATGCTCTCGGAAGAACGGCCCGTCGCGGCCGGCTTCCTGCCGGTGGCCTGAGGCAACGGCGGCATTGCCGCCCGGACCCGACCCCTTGCGGACCGACGATGGACACCGCCGATCACTGCCTTGATCTCGTTCGCCGTTTCGATGCCGACCGCTATCTGGCGGCGCTGTTCGCGCCCGATGCGGCTCGGCCGGCGCTGCTGGCGCTCGCCGCTTTTGAAATCGAGATCGTGCGTGTGCGGGAAACCGTACGCGAGGTGCTGCCGGGCGAAATTCGCCTGCAGTGGTGGCGCGATACGCTGGAGCAGCACCAGCCGAGCGGCCATCCGGTCGCTGATGCCCTGTTGGCTGCCATCGATCGCTTCAGCCTGCCTGTTCCCGCGCTCATCAGCCTGATCGATGCCCATACCTTCGATCTTTACGACGATCCGATGCCGGATCTGAATGAGCTGGAGGGCTATGCCGGCGAGACCGCCGGAGCGCTGATCCAGCTCGGCGCCATTGCGCTGAGCGGAGGTCGCGATCCCGGCACCGGCACGGCAGCCGGCCACGCCGGCGCGGCGATGACGCTGACGCGTGTTTTGCAAAGCCTGCCGCAGGCGACCGCGCGCGGCCAGCTCTTTCTGCCGGGCGATGTGCTGAGCCGGCACAATGCGGATCCGGCGGAGGTTCGCGCCGGGCGGTCTTCTCCGGAGCTGAAGGCGGCGCTGGCGGAAATGATAGCCCACGCCCGCCATCACCTCGATCGTGTCGGCGATATCGGCCGATCCCTGCCGCCTGCGGCGGTGCCGGCCTTCCTGCCGCTGGCGGGCCTGTCGCCGCTGCTGGCGCGGCTGGAGCGGGGCGGCGGCGATCCCCTGCACACGATCGCGGAGATGCCGGCATTGCCGCGCCTGTGGCGCATGTGGCGGTTCGCGGCCCGGGGGCGCCGCCGGCTGAAACGACTGGGAGGACCGGATGGGCAAGCATAAAGATAAGGACAAGCACAAGGACGCGGGTTCCAAGGCAAAAGGCGCGCCCGTCGATCCGGCGTCGTTGCCTTATCGGCCGTGTGTCGGCGTCGTGCTGCTTTCCGCTGATGGACGTGTGTTCATTGGCGAACGGCGCGACGTCGGGGAGGAAGGCAAGAGCCTTTCCAATCCCTGGCAGATGCCGCAGGGCGGGATCGACGAGGGCGAGGCACCGGAAACGGCCGCTCGCCGTGAACTGGCGGAAGAGACCGGCGTGGTCAGCGCCAGCCTGCTGGCTGAGACGCCGGAGTGGGTGCGCTACGATCTGCCGGCCGAGCTGGTGGGCAAGGCCTGGAAGGGCCGTTACCGCGGCCAGATGCAGAAATGGTTCGCTTTCCGGTTTGAGGGCGACGAAAGCGAAATCAACGTGCTGGCACCGCCCGGCGGCCACAAGCCCGAGTTCTCATCGTGGCGCTGGGAGGGGCTGGAAAACGTGCCCGCGCTCGTGGTGCCGTTCAAGCGCGCAGTCTACGAGCAGGTCGTGGCCGCGTTCCGGCATCTTGTTGCCTGAACCCCGGCGGCCGGAGACAAGGAGAAGGCGATGTCCGTTCGCAGCACCATCGAGACGAAGCTGACAGAGGCGCTGTCGCCGGTCTTCCTTGAGGTCCTTGACGACAGCCGCCACCATGCCGGCCATCACGGCCACAGCGGGGTGGAAAGCCATTTCCGGGTGCGAATCGTGGCTGAGTGCTTTCGCGGCACGGCGCGGATGGAGCGCCACCGGATCGTGCACAAGGTGCTGGCCGATGAACTGGCCGGGCCGGTCCACGCGCTCGTCATCGAGCGGGCCGAGCCGCCATCCGCCTGACCGGTGGCAGAGGGGTGAAACGAAATGAGTCTTGAATCCGTGCAGGCTTTCTTTGCTGCAAACGCGCCGGAGATCGAGGTTCTCGTGACCGAGGCGAGCAGCGCCACGGTGGCCGAAGCGGCCGACGCCCATAACGTCTCTCCCGCCCAGATCGCCAAGACCTTATCGCTCAAGGTGGGCGACGAAGTGGTTCTGGTGGTGGCGCGCGGAGATGCCCGTCTCGATAACCGAAAGGTCAAGACCGCGCTGGGCGGCAAGCCGCGCATGCTCGATGCGGCCGCGGTGGCCGAGATCACCGGCCATCCGGTCGGCGGGGTTTGCCCCTTCGGTCTGGCGCAGCCGCTGAAGATCTATTGCGATCTGTCCTTGCAAGCCTTCGACGAAGTGGTGCCGGCGGCCGGCGCGCGCAACAGCGCGGTTCGCATCACTCCGCAGCGCATGGCCGCACTGGTCGGCGCGGAATGGGCGGATCTCTGCCAGACCCCGGACGAAAACCCGGCATCCATCGTCGGCTGAAATTAGCCCATATCGAGAACAAAAGGGCTGGTGCGCCAAGTTTGTTCCGTCTATGTTCCTATCGACGCAGCGATGCGCGGAGAAGGAATATGGCCAGACAGACCTATTATGTTGTGATTCCGTTCATTTGCGGCGAGGACGGCGAGCTTGTTCCCGGAGACCCGGTCGAGGCGCGCGATTCCGACGCTGCCCGTCGTATGGCGATGCGGCTGGCCGGTGGGCCGCAGAGTGTCGGCGCGATCGCGTTCAGTCGTGCGGCAGATCCCGATATCGGCGTTTATGACGATGCGTTGATTATCGGGCAGGCCGGGTCAGTGCCATCGGACTGGGCGGGCATGTATAGCTGATACTTGTGGCATCTGTGGCTGTTGACGCCGTCGATGACCGGGGCTCTGAAAGCCTTGACAGGGCACTATTCAGATCTCGGTG
>DAIPYB010000203.1:0-5658 GCA_036782955.1 Pseudoxanthobacter sp.
GGAACCGGCCCCCACCAGTTCGGGATTGCGCGCCACGAGAGCGGCGATCTCGTCATTGTCATTGCGGATTTCCGGGGTATCGCGGCCGATCACGACTGTCTTGCGCACACCGGAGGCGCGAATTTCCTCCACCCACGCCTGCTCGGAGCGCGAACGGGTGAAGTGATCCACTACATGCGAACCGGTGCGCCCGTTCAGCCAGAGGGCCGTTGCCTCGCCCGCCGAGCCCGGCGTCTTGCCATAGAAATCGTGCAGGAATGCGGGACGGTTGCGGATGTCGATGACATTGAGCGCCATGGCGGGAAGTCTTTCACGGATGAGAGCGTTCTGTCACGGCAGCCTGCCGGCGCGCCCTGCGCCGGCACCACGCCGCAACCCGGCCGCCATCCAACTGCGCGCGGCCTGTCGGCGCAAAGATATCTATTTTATCAATAGATAATTTTAGGAACGATTTTTCCCCATGCCCTGCCAATCGCGGCCCACGGGCGCAGATGCGTCGTTTTGGGGTTCGTTTTCTCTCCATATGGCTGTCTTTGGCATGGCGTGGCTTTGCGCGGGCCTCCGGCGATGGCATGCCCGGGACCGCACAACACATGACACCGGACCCGCACGCCATGTCTGCAAACCCGCTCGCCGCCCCTGCCCGACAGGAACAGACCCTGCGCCCGATTGCGGAACTGGACCCGGCAACGCTGGCCCCGGTGCGGTTCGTGCTGACCGACATGGATGAAACCCTGACGTGGCGTGGCCGGCTGTCGGCCGCCACCTACACCGCGCTTGAGCGACTTCAGGCGGCCGGCATCCGGGTCATTCCCGTGACCGCGGCGCCGGCCGGCTGGTGCGACCAGATGGCCCGCATGTGGCCGGTGGACGGCGTGATCGGCGAGAACGGCGGCCTCTATTTCCATCGCCAAGCTGATGGGCACGACGGGATCGCGCTTTCGTTCTGGCATCACGCGACCGGCGCGCGGACAGAGGCCGATGCGAAACTCCGGCTTGCCGCGGAGGCGGTCGCGCGGGCCCTTCCGGCCATTCGGCCAGCTGCCGACCAGCCGTTTCGCCTCACCAGCCTCGCCTATTCCGACCCCGGCCCTGCCCTGCGCGGTCCGTTGATCGAGACCTTGCGGGCCGCCGGCCTTCAGGTAACGCTGAACAATCTCTGGGTGCTCGGCTGGGTTGGCGCTTATGACAAGCTTGCTGCCGCCCGGCGCGTGCTCGCCAGTCACTATGGCCTCGATATCGACGCAGATCGCGAAGCCGTGCTCTACACCGGCGATTCCACCAATGACGGTCCTATGTTTGCCTTCTTCCGCCACACCGTCGGCGTCAGCACGGTTCTGGATTATCGCGACCGACTTGTCGCCCTGCCGCGCTGGATAACGCGCGGCCCGGGCGGCAGCGGCTTCGTCGAGGCGGCCGAGGCCGTTCTCGCCAGCCGCGAAGCGCGATGACGGCGCTTTTCCGGAGTAGCCGTGCATTTTGCCAGCGCATTGCAATTGGAAATCACATCGCGCCCCAGTGCCCGCTTGGGGAAAAAGCATATCGCGCGGCTGGCACTGTTTGAGAAATAAGTGTTATTTCAATTAGATAATTTCAATATCCCTATACACCATAAACAAACTGGATTATGAATCTTCGTGTGTTTCGGGTCCGCTCTGGCCCACCACGGCCCGGTTATGGGCCAGCCCCCGAAACGAAGCGACCCGAGCCGCGCCGCCCCTGAAGCCGTTATTGGCCGGGCCGCCCGTGCTGCCGTTCCGCCTTCAACGGAGAAGCCTTCCATGACCATCGTTGCCGAGCGCGCCCCTACGCGGGGCGTGAAGGTCAACTCGCCGGAGCCGTTCACCCCGCTCCCGCGGCCCGCGACGCCGGCCCACATCATCCGGGATGATGCGGAAGCGATCGAGGTCGCAACCCGGCTTGCCGCCAAATTCGCCGAGGGTGCGGCGGAACGCGATGCAGAGGGTTATCTTCCCATCGAGGAACTGGATGCCCTTTCCCAGAGCGGCCTGCTCGGCATCAATATTCCGAAGGAATATGGCGGAGCCGGCGTCAGCTACGTCACGCTGACGGAAGTCATCAAGATCATCTCGGCGGCAGACTCTTCCCTCGGCCAGATTCCGCAGAATCATCTGGCGATCATCGAGCACATCGTCAACGACGGCACCGACGAGCAGAAGAAGTTCCTGTTCGGCGAGGTGCTGCGCGGCCTGCGCTTCGGCAACGCCTTCTCTGAAAAAGGCAGCAAGACGGTCGCCGCTTTCGAAACCAGCTTCGTCGAAGATGGCGATGACGTGGTGGTGACGGGCAAGAAGTTCTACACCACCGGCGCCCTGCTCGCCCACATCGTGCCCGTGGTGGCGGTTGACGGCGAGGGCCTTCCCTCGCTCATCTTTGCCGACCGCGACACGCCGGGCCTGACCATCGTCAACGACTGGTCTGGCTTCGGCCAGCGCACGACGGCTTCCGGCACCGCGCTGGTGGAAAACATCCGCGTGCCGAAGTCCCGGGTCGTTCCGGCGTGGCGTGCCTTTGCCGAGCCGACTGCTGCCGGTCCGGTCTCGCAGATCATTCAGGCCGCCGTCGATACCGGCATCGCCAAGGGTGCCATTGAGGAGACCATCCGCTTCGTGCGCGAGCGGTCACGTCCGTGGGTGGACAGCGGGCTTGAGACCGCTGCCGAAGATCCGTTCACCATCGTTGCGGTGGTCGATCTGGAAATCAGGCTCCATGCCGCCGAGGCGGTGCTGGAACGCGCCGGCCGTCTGGTGGATGCCGCGCTCGCCACCCCCAACGAGGAAACGGTTGCTGCCGCCACCATCGGCGTTGCGGAATCGAAAGTGCTCTCCACCGAGATCGCCATTCTGGCCACCAACAAGCTGTTCGAGCTGGCCGGCACGCGCTCCGTGCTGAAGGCCGACAATCTCGACCGCTACTGGCGCAATGCCCGCACCCACACCCTGCACGATCCGGTGCGCTGGAAGTTCTTCCACATCGGCAATTTTTATCTGAACGGCCTCAATCCGCCGCGTCACGCCTGGAACTGATCGTCCGCTTTCGACCGAAAGACAAAGGTCCGGCGCCCGGCCCGTTGCGGGCGGGCGCCGGTCATGCCCGCATTCATCCGAGGTTGAAATGACCACCGTCGACCGCCGCCTTCACAACGAGTCCACGCTGGGCACCGCCCGTCCGGCGCCCCACATAGCGCCCCGTCGCGCGCCTGCGCACCGCATCACATCGGATGCCGAGGCCATCGAGATCGCCCGGCGCCTCGCCGTCGATTTCGCCG
The DNA here is from genome assembly GCA_036782955.1 of Pseudoxanthobacter sp. Taxonomy (GTDB): domain Bacteria; phylum Pseudomonadota; class Alphaproteobacteria; order Rhizobiales; family Segnochrobactraceae; genus Pseudoxanthobacter. Next base: position 3,290 of record DAIPYB010000203.1, read on the forward strand.
AGGGCGCAGCGGAGCGTGACCGCACGCGCCGCCTGCCGATCGCTGAGATCGAGCGCTTCTCCCAGAGCGGCCTCTGGGGCATTACCGTGCCCAAGGAATATGGCGGCGCCGGCGTCTCCAACACCACGCTGGCCGAAGTGGTTGCCACCATCTCGGCGGCGGATTCCTCCATCGGCCAGATCCCGCAGAACCATTTCTACATGGTCGAGGCGCTGCGCCTTGGCGGTTCGGAAGAACAGAAGCGCGTCTATTTCGAGCGCGTGCTTGACGGCGACCGTCTGGGCAACGCCTTCACCGAGATCGGAACCAAGACGCCGGTCGATTACCAGACCCGCGTCCTGCCCCGCGGCGACGGCTTCGTGCTGAACGGCCAGAAGTTCTATTCCACCGGTGCCCTGTTCGCCCATCTCGTGCTGGTGGTGGCCCGCGATGCCGAAGGCCGCGACGTCATCGTCTTCCTGGAGCGCAACACTCCCGGCCTGACGCTGGTGGACGACTGGTCGTCGTTCGGCCAGCGCACCACGGGTTCGGGCTCGACCTATTTCGACGATATCGCCGTCGAGCCGTTCCAGATCGTGCCGCATCATGTTGCGTTCGATGTGCCGACGCCAATGGGCCCGATCTCGCAGATCATCCATTCGGCGGTTGAAGTCGGCATTGCGCGCGGCGCCTTCGCGGCGACCACCGATTATGTGCGCAAATATACCCGGCCGTTCTACGAGACCAATTACGAGCACGGCTACGAGGACCCGCACATCATCCACGCCATCGGCGACCTTGCCGTGCGCGTGAACGCGGCCGGCGATCTTCTGGCCCGGGCGGGCCGCATCACCGATGCGGCGGTTGCCAACCCCAACGCGGAAACGGTCGCGGCCGCGTCCATCGCCGTTGCGGAAATCAAGGCCTATGCCACCGAAGTCGCGCTTCAGGTGTCGTCCAAGCTGTTCGAACTCGCCGGCTCGCGTTCGACGCTGGAATCGTGGGGGCTGGATCGCTTCTGGCGCGGTGCCCGCACCCACACCCTGCACGATCCGGTGCGCTGGAAATACCACCACGTCGGCAACTACTACCTCAATCAGGTGAAGCCGCCGCGCCACGGCGCACTGTGAGATTTCCGGCGGCGGCGCGCTCCGTGCGGCGCCGCCGGTTCTCAGCCGCACCGTCCGCCTGCGTCACGAATGCACTTTCCGGGACAGTTCAGCCATGAGCGTGCCTTCTCCCTTTGCGGCGGATAACGATCCCGTCCGCTTCGCCTACTGGGTCTCCAACCTCTCCGGCGGACAGGTGGTCAGCCGCATAGAGCAGCGCACCGGCTGGGATTTCGACTACAACGTCCGCCTCGCGCAGGCCGCGGAAAAGGCCGGGTTCGATTTTGCCCTGACCGCCACCCGTTTCGTCGGCGGCTACCGTGCCGACGGGCAGCACGAGTCCTCCGCGTTCGCCTCGGCGCTGCTTGCGAAGACCGAGCGGCTGCAGTTCATCGTCGCCATTCTCACCGGCCTGTGGCACCCCGCCGTCATTGCCAAGCTCGGCGCGACCAACGACATCATCCATGGCGGCCGCTGGCACATCAACATCGTCTCCGGCTGGTTCCGCAAGGAATTCGAGACCCTTGGCGTGCCGTGGCTCGATCACGACGCGCGCTATCGCCGCTCGGAGGAATTCATCCGCGTCCTGAAGGGTATCTGGACCGAGGACGACTTCAATTTCCGCGGCGAGTTCTACGACATCGATAACTACACGCTGAACCCGCGTCCGACATTCAAGCCCCATCCGCTGATCTTTCAGGGCGGCTCCTCCACCGCCGCGCGGCAGATGGCCGGACGCGTGTCGGACTGGTACTTCACGAACGGTGGCTCGCTGGAGGAACTCTCCGCGCAGTCGGCCGAGGTGAAGGGCTATGCCGCCGCCGCTGGCCGGCGCATCCGTGTCGGCGCGAATGCCTTCATCATCGCGCGTGAGACGGAAGCCGAGGCGCGCGCGGTCCACAGGGCTATCGTCGAGCAGTCCGATCCCGCCGCCATTGCCGGCTTCGCGACCGCCGTGAAGGAGGCCGGTCAGGCGACGAAGGACGGTATCGGCAACTGGGCGAAATCGTCCGCCGCCGATCTGGTTCAGCCGAACGATGGCTTCAAGACCAATCTGATCGGCACGCCGGAGCAGATCGCGGAGCGCATCGTGGCGCTCAAACGCGCCGGCATCGATCTTGTGCTGGCGGGTTTCCTGCACTTTCAGGAAGAGGTCGAGTTCTTCGGTGAGCGGGTACTGCCGCTGGTCCGCCAGATCGAGGCCGCAGGACCGGCGAAGATACCGGCCTGATCCAGATCCGGCCGCTCCCGGCGCATGGCGCGCCACCGGCCGGATCATTC
>DAIPYB010000204.1:0-5645 GCA_036782955.1 Pseudoxanthobacter sp.
TATACGGGAAACCGTATCGAGGGTTCGAATCCCTCTCTCTCCGCCACTTCAGTCCGAAGACTGAGACTGCTCCTTTCCTGCTGAAGTCGCCGCCTGCCAATCCGCATTCGCGGCATGGGATGTTTGCTTCCGGCATGCGCGGCGTATCGTCCGCGATTTTCCCGCCCGCGGCTCGAAGACTCGGGCGCGTCCCGGTTATAGCTGTTCTTTCGGAACGCATCCGATTGCTCGCGGCGGCTTGCAGGCTCAATGAGCGGCCACGCCATCAATCCTCTTGCAGCGTTCACGACGCACGGCTTTGATTCCTGTGGCGTCGCGTCCTGTCGACCGGAGCATTGACCTTTGGCCGACGAACGCCAGTGGATGGTCCCAGTCCGATAACCGGCCGGCTGGCGAAGGACGCGGGGGCGCGCGATTATGGAGAAATCACCGGCGGCCCGAGAAGCGATCTTTCGGTCATGACACCACATCGTGCCGTATCGTCGCCGAAACAACGGCAGAGTGCGGGCTGATACCCGGAAACGCTCCTTGGAAAGGAGCGATTCCAGTGGCCGGCAGGTGCCCCCGTCAGTCGGCCAGCGCGGTTTTGACGGCAGTGGCCAGCTGCTTCAGGGTGAATGGCTTGGGCAGGAAGCTGAAGTGTTCGTTTTCCGGCAGGTTGCGGGCGAAAGCTTCCTCGGCATAGCCGGAGACGAATACGATCTTCAGATCCGGGCGGGTCTTGCGCAGTTCGCGCAGCAGGCTCGGACCATCCATTTCCGGCATCACCACATCCGAAACCACAAGGTCGATCCCCCCTTCGGCTGCTGCCATCACCTTCAGCGCCTCGGCGCCGGTCGAGGCCTGATGCACGGTGTAGCCGCGCGATGCCAGTGCACGCGCCGCAAAGGCGCGCACGGCTTCCTCGTCCTCCACCAGCAGGATCGAGGCACTCCCGGTCAGGTCGGCAACCGGTGCTTCGCCGCCGGGTGGCCCGCGGCGAGGCGGCGGGACGGCCTCGTCAGTGGCGGCCTCAGGGGGCGGCGCCTCGGCCGGGACAGGGGCAGCGGTGGCTGGCACTGGGCGCGAGGCCGGGGCGCGGATCGCAGGCGCAGCAGGCTGCGGCTCAGGCGGGCGGGGGCGCCGTCCATCCACGCGCTCACCCTCGGCCGGCAGACGGGCAACCTCCGCCCGCGCTCTCGGCCACAGGATGCGAAACACCGTGCCGCGGCCGATTTCGCTTTCCACCGCGATACGACCGCCGGACTGGGTGACGATGCCATACACCGTGGAAAGACCGAGCCCCGTGCCCTTGCCGACTTCCTTGGTGGAGAAGAACGGCTCGAAGATCTTTTCCATCACATGCTGCGGCATGCCGGTGCCGGTATCGGAAATCTCGATCAGCACATGATCCGTCGCCGGCAGCGGCTGCCCGCCGAAGCCCTTGCCTTCCTGAAAGGTGCGCAGATCCGGCACGCCCACATTCGCGGTGCGGATCGTCAGCGTTCCGCCCTCGGGCATCGCATCGCGGGCATTGACGGCAAGGTTGATGACGACCTGTTCGAGCTGATTCACATCCGCCATGATCGGCCACAGATCGCGACCGTGGATGACCTTCAGGTCCACCTGCTCGCCGAGCAGACGGTCAAGCAGGATGGTGAGATCGGCCAGAACATCCGTCAGCACGATCCGCTCCGGCCGCAGCGTCTGGCGGGTGGCGAACGCCAGCAACTGGCGCACCAGACCGGCCGCGCGGTTGGCGTTCTGCTTGATGTTCATGATGTCCTGAAAGAACGGATCGGTCGGCCGGTGGCTGGCCAGCAGCAGATCCGAAAAGCCGATGATGGCGGTCAGGACATTGTTGAAGTCGTGTGCAACGCCACCGGCGAGCTGCCCGATGGCCTGCATTTTCTGGCTCTGCGTGAACTGCTGTTCCAGCGCCCGTTGCTCGGTGGTGTCCAGCACCGACACGATGATGGCATCGTCATCGTCGTCGCCGCCCGCCGGACCGGCATCCTCCACCACGGAGACATAGAAGCGGACCGAGCGCTGCCCGCCTTCGCCGGCAAGGGTGGCCTCGACCGGCGGCACGGCGCTCTGACCCTGTCCGGCGGCGGCCAGCGCATCCTGCAGGCCGCGACGGTCGCGGTCCACCACCGCTTCCACCAGCCGCGGGCGCGGCTCGCCCGGGGCAGACTGGGCAAGACTGCCGAACAGCTTCAGGAAAGGAGCATTGCCGCGGCTGATGCGCCCCTCGCGGTCGAGCGAGGCGATGGCGATCGGCGTGTTGTTGAAGAAGCGCGCGAACCGCACCTCGGCAGCGCGCAGGCTCTCGTCGACCGCCGCACCGCTGCCCGGCACGCGCGAAATAACGAGGGTGCGCGAATTATCTGGCTGGCCATCGGGACCGAAGGTAACGCGATGCAGCAGCCGCACGGGCAGCGGATGACCGTCGCGGCGCACCAGATCGAGATCGAGGGTCTCGGTGCGGCTGTCACCGGGCCGGCCGGTGAGTGTGCCGAGCAGCCCGGCCCCCTCGCCGCGCACGATCTGGTTCAGCGGCACGGAACCGGATTCGAACCGCGCCAGATCGTGGCCCAGCCAGTCGGCCAGCGTGGCATTGAGAAAGACCACCCGGCCGGCCGCATCCACGGAAAAGAACCCGGCCGGAGCACGGTCGAGAAAGTCGATGGCATTCTGCAAATCGAGGAAGCTGTCCTCCTGCTCGCGCCGCTCCGCCGTTACATCGCGCAGCCGCCAGGCGCGCAGGCCCAGCCCCTCCGGTCCATCCGGCAGAAGCTGGACGGAAAGCCGGTACCAGCGCGCCGGCCCGTCTTCATGGCCGATGGCGCGTGTCAGGCGGATTTCGGCCTCCGCCGCGAGCCCGTCACGGGCCGAGGCGGTGAGGCGCTGCAATGCCTCGGCAGCCTCGCCCTCCGGCGGCAGAACGCGCTCCACGCCGGCAAGGCCCGATCCCGCGGCAAGACCGGTGCTGCCGCCACGCACCGCCGCGCTCAGCGCAAGCCATGCCGCGTTGCCCCACACCGGCCGCCCACCGGCGTCCGTTACCACCAGCGCGGTGCGATCGGTTTCGGCGGCCAGCGATGCAACGGATGGCGCGGCCGGGCCGGAACCGAAATGCAGGATACCCACGGCCAGCGAAAAGAGCGCGAAAATGCCCGCCGCCGCCAGCGCGCCCAAAACGGCCAGCATGAACGGCTCCGCCTCGTTACCCGACAGGCTGAGGAAGACCAGCGCCGCGACGCCGAGAACCACCGCCAGCCCGAAAGCGAGCGTCAGGTTTCCGCGCCGCCCGGTGCGCCCGCCTGTCCGCCGCCCGGCGCTCATCATATCGGCCTCCGCCCTCGGCGCCATCCGCGCCGCCTCATCCTGCTGCCGCGCCTCGCCCGCCTGCTGCCGGCCGGCGCGGACGATCCGGGAGCGAGAGCCTCGCCCGGCGCACATGTTCTCTTATCAGATGTTCCGGATCGGCTGTTTAAATTCGGTTAGCTGAACCGCAGACATAATGGGAGAACGCAGCCGCCGGTGGGCGTTGCACCGGCGGCCAAGGGCACATTGAGCCGGCAGGAGCACGGAACCGGCAGGAATACATGGACGCAGTTTCTGACCGGAATTGTTGCTGGAGATCTTGCCATGACCAGTTGGCTTGAGGCGCTGGGCCTGCCTTATGCCCTCGCCCGCGGAGTGCAGATTCTCGTCGCCCTCGCCATCGTTGCGGTTCTGGTGCGAATCGCGCTGCGCTTCGGCCACTGGGCAGTGGCGCGGCGCAATGCGCTGCGGCAGGGCAGCCGGCTGAGCCTGCTGGAAACGCTGGCGCTGGATGACAAGCGCCGCCTCGTGCTGGTGCGACACGACAACTCGGAACACCTGCTGCTGATCGGAGGCGCTACCGATCTGCTGATCGAGCCCCCCGCTGCCCCGCGTCGCCGGGACGAAGGCCGGACGAGCGCGCCTGCCGCGCCTACCGTAGCCGCGCCGGCATCACCGCCTGTCGCATCCCCGGTTTCGCAGGCTGCCACGCCCGCGGCTGCAGCGCCTTATTCCCCGCCGCCCCGCGCCGCCTCCGTTCCTTCACCTGCCGTGGCGCTTGCCCCCTCGCCGCCTGCCCGGCGGGCACCGGAGCCGCCGGCACCGGCAAGCGAGCGCCGTGCTCCGCCCCGCATCGCCGCTCACCCCGCCGCCGGAGAGAGCGAGCCGGAGCGTCCCCGGCCGGTGACGCCGACCGTGAAGATGAACCGGGCCAATCCGCGCGCACCGGCACCGGAGGCCCGCCTCGACCTCGACGCGTGGGGAGAATCCCTTCTTCCCGGCGAGGGCAGCGAGGAGATGCCGACGGCACCCTTCCCCGGACATGGCCTGCTGCGACGGCCCGGCGCACCGGCAACGGTCGAGCCGTTCCTGCCCGATGGCCCGGAGCCGGAGGGCATGACGGAACCAAGACTGCCGCGCGAGCCGCGCCTCTATGAAGGCGAGCCCTTTGAACCGGGACCGCGCGCGAAACGCTGACACGCTGGAGAAGCCATAAAAAACGCCGGACCGGCTGGGCCGGACCGGCGTTTTTTGTTTTCCCGTTCATCGCATTCCGGCAATTGGGGGCGGCCGGCGCGGCATGAACCGGATTTTGTTTATTCGTCCCGATAAACGCGCTCGCGCCTTTCATGCCGCTCCTGTGCCTCAATGGACAGGGTGGCAATGGGGCGGGCATCGAGACGTTTCAAAGAAATCGGCTCGCCGGTTTCCTCACAATAGCCGTAGGATCCGTCTTCGATCCGTTTCAGGGCAGCATCGATCTTCGCGATCAGCTTGCGCTGGCGATCGCGGGCACGCAATTCGATGGCCCTGTCGGTTTCCGAAGATGCCCGATCTGCGAGATCGGGATGATTTTGATTTTCTTCTTGTAAATGATTGAGAGTCTCGCGGCTTTCCTTTAGGATTTCCTCCTTCCAGGCAAGCAGCTTTCTGCGGAAATACTCCCGCTGACGCTCGTTCATGAACGGCTCACCCTCAATCGGGCGGTAGTCGTCATCAATTTCGACAGCCATGGCGCTCCTCGGCTCGGGCTCAAGGCGCGCTCCTTATAGCGATCACGACCGGCCTGCACAACGCCGCATTGCGGGCGCAGCTGCCTGCAAAATAGGCAGTGGCCGGCTTGCCCGGCCCGCGCGGACACTGGACAGCGCCGCTCACTCTTGCCACGCTGAGAGTCGCGATATCAGACCCGCCAATGCCACGCCGCCTCAAACCGCTCCGGATCGTCCATGCCGCGTCTTCTCCTGCTCCGTCACGCCAAATCGTCGTGGGATGTTCCGGGCCTCAGCGATCATGACAGGCCGCTCAATGCGCGCGGCCGCCACGCCGCGCCGCTGATGGGCCGCCATATCGCCACCCACGCCCTGCTGCCGGAACGGGTGATCTGCTCCACGGCACGCCGCACGCGCGAGACGCTGGCCGGGCTGCTGCCCTATTTCGACGGCGAGATGGATATCCGCTTGTCCCGTGCGCTCTATGAGAGCGGGGCGGCAGACTATATCGACGTAATCCGCTCCCTCGGCGGCAGTGCGCGGGTTCTTCTGCTGATCGGCCACAACCCTGCGATGCAGGACACTGCGGTCGACCTCGTGGGAGCAGGGAACCCGGTACTCGCC
>DAIPYB010000205.1:0-5626 GCA_036782955.1 Pseudoxanthobacter sp.
CGGTCAATCCGCTGGTCGACCGGCTGATGGCCGCGCTCGACTGAGCCGCTGCAATTCATTATGGGCCCATATAAGCCGGCAAAGAGATCATACTTTGCCGGCTTATATGTGAATCCGCTCAGGTCGGCACCTCCAGCCCGGCACGCGCCTCCAGCGCGGCCGTGCGGCAGGAACAGCCCTCGTAATGGTCGTTGACCAGCCCGACGGCCTGCATCATTGCATAGAGCGTCGTCGGGCCGACGAAGCTCCAGCCGCGTTTCTTCAAGGCTTTCGACAGCGCCTCCGATTCCGCACTGCGGGTAACCGTGGCGAGGCTTTCGCGGGTGATGGCTGCCGGCCGCGTCTCCGCCTTCTGCTCGTAGCGCCACAGGAAGGCGGCAAGCGAACCGGCTTCCTCCTTCAGTCGCAGCACGCAGCGGGCGTTGTTGATGGCGGACTGGATCTTGGCACGATGGCGCACGATGCCGGCATCCTGCAGCAACCGCTCCACGTCGCTGTCGGTGAAGGCTGCCATCTTGCCGGCATCGAAGCCGGCGAACGCCGCCCGGAAGCCCTCGCGCTTGCGCAGGATGGTCAGCCACGAAAGCCCGGACTGGAAACCCTCAAGGCAGATCTTCTCGAACAGATAGCGGTCGTCGGTGCAGGGCCGGCCCCATTCGGTATCGTGATAGGCCTGATAAAGCGGATCGTCGCCGCACCAGAAACAGCGCGCGCGGCCATCGGCGCCAAGCTTCAGGCCAGCCGGCAACGGGTCGGCAAACAGGGCATCGGTGGCGGCTTTATCGCTCATCTCAGGCTCCGGGATACAGGTCCACGGAACCGTGACACGATTCGCGGGTGAGATCAAACAGTGAACATCAGACCGCGACAGAGTGCCGGGCGCGGTTCTGCGCGAGATAGCTGTCGAACACTGCGGCGGCGAGCCGGATGAACGGGCGGCCTTCCTCGGTCACGGCGATGCGCTCGCCGTCCACCTTCACCAGCCCGCGCGCTTCCAGCGGCCGCAGCGCGGCAAGCTCGTCGGAAAAGGCGTGGCTGCCGCCATGGCGGGCCAGATCAAGCGAAAGATCGCACATCAGCCGCTCGATCAGGCCGGCGCGGCGGCGATCTTCGTCCGACAGCGCAATGCCTTTGACCGTGGCCGGGCGACCCTCGCCGATGGCGCGGGCATAGCCGCCCACATCCGGCGCGTTCTGCACGAAGCCCTGCGGCAGCCGGCCGATGGACGAGGCGCCGAGGCCGATCAGGGCGTCGGCATCGTCGGTGGTGTAGCCTTGGAAATTGCGGTGCAGCCGGTTGGCGCGCGCTGCCACGGCCAGCGTGTCGTTGGGGAAGGCGAAATGGTCAAGTCCGATGGCCTGATAGCCGGCTGCTTCGAAAATATCCGCGGCGATGCGGGCCTGCGCGAGCCGCTCGTGCGGGCCGGGCAGGTCTTCCTCGCGGATCAGGGTCTGGTGTTTCTTGAACCACGGCACATGGGCGTAGCCGAACAGGGCGATGCGCGCCGGTGCGAGGCGCACCGCCAGCCCGGCGCTCTCCGCCAGATCGTCGCGCCCCTGCAGCGGCAAGCCATACATCAGGTCGAAATTGATGGCCTCGATGCCGCCCTCGCGCAGCCAGTCCACGGCGCGGGCGACCTCTTCGAACGGCTGCACCCGGCCGATCACCTGCTGCACATGCGGCGCGAAATCCTGCACGCCGAGGCTGACGCGATTGACGCCGATTGCCTTCAGGCCGCGCACCAGCTCCGGGGTGATGCGGCGCGGGTCGAGTTCGATATTGTGTTCCATGCCGTCGGCGAAGGCGAACCCGGCCTGCAACTCGGCGGTGACGCGGGCGAGCAGGTTGGCGCCAAGAATGGAAGGCGTGCCGCCGCCCCAGTGCAGGTGAACCACCCGCCCGCCGCCGTGATGGCGGGCGATGAGGCGGATTTCCTGCATCAGCACCTCGGCATAGCGCTCCACCGGCTCGCTGCGATGCACCGCCTTGGTGTTGCAGCCGCAATAATGGCAGATGTCGCTGCAGAACGGCACATGCAGGTAAAGCGACAGCGTGCCTTCCGGGCGCAGTGCCTCAAGCCAGTGCGCATAGGTGGTTCCGTCCACCGCGCCGGAAAAATGCGGCGCGGTCGGATAGGAGGTGTAGCGCGGCACGGCGCGCTCCAGCAGGGGCAAGTCGTTTTCCAGCGGGGGCAAGTCGTTTTCCGGCAGGGGCAAGTCGTTTTGCATGGCGATCACCCTGCCAGAGCCGGCTGCCTTCGCCTTGACCGGCATCAAAGCCAGTGTCGGGCCGGCGGCTCTAGCGCGGCGTCAGCCGGCCGAGGCGGCCATGCAGTGTCATCACCGCAACACCGGCGGCAAGGCCCCAGAAGGCCGGCCCGATGCCCGCCACCGACAGGCCCGAGGCGGTGAACAGGAAAGTGACGAGAGCGGCCGGCCGGTCGGCCTCCTCCTTCAGGGCGCCGGCGATCGAGCCGCCGAAGGCACCGATCAGGGCCAGCCCGGCCGCGGCCTGAATCAGCAGCGGCGGGGAGGCGCCGAATCCGGCCGCCGCCGCCAGTGCCAGCAGGCCGAGCACGAGATAGGCAACGCCCGCCGTGACGCCCGCGATCCAGCGCCGGCCGGGTTCCGGGTCGGCGTCGGGGCCGGCGGCAAGCGCGGCAGTGATGGCGGCGAGATTGACCGTGAGGCCGCAGAACGGGGCAATTGCCACGGAGCCGATGCCGGTGGCGCGAAACAGCGGTCCGGCCGCCGGCCGGAAGCCGAAGGCGGACAGCACTGCGAGGCCGGGAATGTTCTGCGAGGCCATTGTGACGAGGAACAGCGGCAGCGCGATGCCGATTGCCGCCTCCACCGTGAACACCGGCTGCACGAACACCGGCCGCGGCAACGACAGGGCGGCCATGTCGAATGCCGCGGCGCTGTGGCCGATGAGCGGGCCGGCGAGGGTGAGGCCGATCGCCACCACAACCGCGGCCGGCACCGCCCACAGGCGGAAAAAGCGACCGGCGACGAGAAAGGTGCCGATCACCGCCAGCGCGGGCAGCGGTTCGGCGGAGACGGCCGTGAAGGGAATGAGGCAGAGCTTCAGCAGCACCCCCGCCAGCATCGCGCTGGCAAGGGCGGGCGGAATGGCGGCGGCCATGCGCCCGAGCGGCTTCCAGAAGCCGGCCAGCGCGATCAGCGCGCCGGTCAGGATGAAGGCGCCGACGGCGGCGGCAAAGCCGCCCTGTGCCGGTCCGGTTGCCGCCAGCAGCGCGGCACCCGGCGTGGACCACGCGATGGCGACGGGCATCTTCAGCCGCAGTGAAAGCGCCAGCCCCAGCACGCCGATGGCAAGGCAGACCGCCATCAGCCCCGATGCCGCCTGCGCCGGGCTGGCGCCGACGGCTGAGAGCCCCTGCAGCACCACGGCAAACGTGCTGCCGAAGCCGACCAGAGCGGTGAGAATGCCGGCCGTGACCGGCTGCAGCGGCCCGGCCTTGGCCGGAGCGGGCGAAGCGGTGGAAGAAGACATCGTGCGGGAACCGGGAAAGATGACAGTGCCGGTTTGCACCGGCGGAAGGTGTCATCCATAATGACTGATCCAGATTAGATATCCAAGATTTCATTTTTGGATTTCCGCGGGACGACGACTGCCGTGAAACCCACTGCTGCCCCCCCACCGCTCGCCGGTTCATCGTTACATGGCGACGGGACCGGCCACGCTCTCGAAGAGCGCCTTGCCGGCTGCATCGAGGCCGCGCGACCGCGCTTCCGCACAGCGTCGGACTTCGTGGCCGGAACATTGCGTGCCGCCATTCTGCAGGGGCAGCTCGCAGGCGGCACGCTGCTGCGGCAGGAGGAACTGGCGGCGCTGTTCGGCGTCAGCCGCATGCCGGTGCGCGATGCGCTGAAGCAGCTTGAGGCGCAGGCACTGGTTTGTGTGCAGCCGAATCGCGGTGCCGTGGTCAGCGGGCTTTCCGCTGGCGACGCCGCCGACATCATGGGCCTGCGCGCTGTGGTCGAACCGGAGGCGATGGCGCTCTCGGTCCCGTCTCTCACGGCGGACGATCTGGAGGCGGCAGCCGCCGCGCTGGCCGATCTGGAGGCGGAGCGCGATCCGGCCCGCATGGGCCTGCTCAATCATCGCTTCCACAGCAGCCTTTACCTGCGTGCCGGGCGGCCCCGCCTGCTGGCGCTGATCGACAGCCTGTTTGCGGAATCCGATGCGGTACTGCGGTTTCAGCTGGCGGCATTGGGGCCGGATGAAATGGGCGCCGATGCCCATGCGGCAATGCTGGCGGCGGCGCGGGCGGGCGATGCCGCGCTCGCGGCCCGGCTGGTGCGGGCGCACATCAGCGAGGCGGCCACCCGGCTGGTCGCTTTCCTGCACGAGCGTGGACCTCGGGAAACCTGACGGCGGGACACTGAAAAGGTTCGATACAGGGAAAACAAAAGCGGGCCAGCCGGGGGAAGGGCTGGCCCGCTGGTCGCGGCCTTGCGGATGGGGGAAACCGCAGTTCACGGGCTCCCGGAGCCTGAGGCATCGGGGGGCTTGGGGGCTGACAAATTCCTTTGCCTCGCAATCACGGAAGCCCTTGGCCGCGACACCTCCGAGCATATCCGCCAAGATGGCCCGGGCTGGGCCGCAATGGGGCAACTTCATGATGTTTGCCTCTGCAACTCAGAGGCGGCTTGCGACATCCCGTGACCGGCGTGCCCATTGCGCTGTGCTTTCAGGATGATAGCCTCGCAAAAATCAGCCGGCGTAAGGGCTTCGTCCGCCGGCAGCCCGCCCTGCGCTGCGGGCCCGTTCCGTTCCTGCCGTCCGCCCCGCCTTCTGCCTGCCCCGCTTTTTGCCCGTGGAGTTTTCCAGTCGTGCTCGACAGCCTCATCGCCGCAGAAGCCGCACCGGCGGCTATTCCCGTCCATGCCGTCCGCCCCGGCGAAACGGAGGCGGCGGCGGCTCCGCTGGTGCCGGGCGGGGCGGCTTTCGTCGCGGGGCTCGCGCGCAGCCAGCGTTTCGAGGCCGCAGCCGGTCAGGTGCTGGTGCTGCCGGGGGCCGACGGGCTGCCGGCGGCGGTGCTGTTCGGCCTCGGCGCCGGGCCGTCCTCCCCGCTCGATGCCGGCGTGCTGGCAACGGCGCTGCCGCCGGGCGATTACAGTCTTGCCGCCGGTTTCGACCCTACGCAGGCAACCATCGCTTTCGGCCTCGGGGCCTATCGTTTCCAGCGCTACAAGGCCGCCAAGCCGCGGGATGTGCGCCTCGTCTGGCCGGCCGGGGTGAACGTGGCCGAGATCACGCGGATTCTGGCGGGCGTGCAGCTGGCCCGCGATCTCATCAACACGCCGGCCAACGACATGGGGCCGGAGGAGCTTGCCGCTGTCGCGCTCGATCTGGCTGCCCGCCACGTGGCGGATATCGACGTCATCGTCGGCGACGAACTGCTCGCGCAGGGCTTTCCGCTGGTCCACGCGGTCGGCGCCGGCAGTGCACGGGCGCCCCGGCTGATCGACATCCGCTGGGGCAGAGCGGAGCATCCGCGCCTGACGCTGGTGGGCAAGGGCGTCTGCTTCGATACCGGCGGCCTCGATATCAAGCCGTCCGCCGTCATGTTGCTGATGAAGAAGGACATGGGCGGGGC
>DAIPYB010000206.1:0-5614 GCA_036782955.1 Pseudoxanthobacter sp.
AGACGGCGAACGTTGCCGTTGTGTCCGGCGTCCTGCGGACCGCTGCCGCGGTTTTTCGAGCTGCGATGGCGACACTCCGTTTCCGCATGGTGGCTGTGCGATGTGCCGCGGCGGCTGGTCACGGGGGCGACGCGCTGTTATATGACTTGAAGCAAAATCATTTGAATTGAAGTTAATCCATGTCTCTCCCTCTTTCCGGGCGCGAGCGTTTCGGCATGTTGTTTGTCGGCGTTGCGCGACGCTGGCGGGCCACGCTGGATGCAGGGCTTGCCGGTCTTGGCCTGAGCGATGCGAGCTGGCCGCCGCTGATTCATATCTCCCGCTCCGGCGGCGGTCTTTCGCAGAAGGATCTGGCGGCCAGCATCGGCATCGACGGCTCCAGCCTCGTGCGCCTGATCGATCTGCTTGCCGCGCGGGGGCTTGTCGAACGGCGGCAGGATGCGGCCGACCGCCGCTCCAACCTGCTGTATCTGACGCCGGCCGGCGAGGCGGCCGTGGTTGAGGTGCAGGCCAGTCTCAGCCGTCTGGAGGGCGAGATGCTCTCCGGTCTCGATGATCGGGCCATGGCGAGACTGGTTGGCGCGCTGGAAGGGATCGACGACCGCATTCGCATCATGCGCCAGTCCGGCGAGGTGGCGCTGTGATGGGTGCGCTGTCACTGACCGGGTTACCGGGCCGCCTCGGATTCAGTCCGGCCCGCCTCGGATTCACGCTGCGCACGGCGGTCGCCGCCGGGGTGGCGCTGGTTCTGGCGTGGGCACTGGGGCTTGAACATCCGCAATGGTCGGCCATGACGGTCTGGGCGGCCTCGCTGCCCGTGCGCGGGCAGCTTCTGGAAAAGGGGGCGTGGCGGGCAGGGGGCACGGTGATCGGCACCGGAGCAGGCATCGTGCTGCTGGTGCTTTCCGGCGGAGCGCCTGTCTTCATCGTGCCCGGACTCGCGCTTTGGATCGGTCTTTGCGCTTTCGCCGGCAATGTCGTGCGCGGCTTTGCCTCCTACGGCGCAATGCTGGCCGGCTATACCGCGGCCATGGTCACGCTGCTGCACAGCGCCCATGCCGGCAATCCGTTTGCCATCGGCATCGACCGCATGCTTACGGTGCTGACCGGCGTGGCGGTGGCGCTGGTCATGGGCTGGGCCTTCGGCAGTCGCAGCGATCCCGATGGCATGGTTGCCCGGCTTTGCGATCTGTCGGCACGGGTGTTGAGCGGCCTTGCCGATCATCTGGCCGGCACGCTTCCGGTGCAAAGCGCGGCGCAGCACGGCCTGCTGGCGGACATGGCCGTGATCGAGGAAGGGCTCGACGGCCACGCCGCCGGTTCGCGCCGGTCTCATGAGGCGGTGCGGGTCATCCGGCGCCTGCTTCTGGCGCAGGTGGCCGTCATCCTGTGGATGCGGCGGCGAACGGCGCCAGCTTCGCCTGCCCTCGTTGCCGCGCTGCGTGAGGCCGCCGGGGCGCTCAGGCTGCCGACGGCGCCCACGGCGCAGGCGGCCCTGATGCGCGCGGCGACCCTGACGAATGATCCCACCCTGAAGGAGGCGCTTTCTACGCTGGCGGCCGCCCATGGTGCCCTGGCCGGGGATGGCAACGGAGCGGCCGTGCCGCCGCCGTCATCGTCCGCTCTGACGCCGCCCGCTGGACTGCCGCCCGTGGTGCTGCACCGCGACTGGATCGGGGCGCGGCAGGCCCTGATCCGCTCGGCCATCGTCATCCTGTCGGTGGGGGCGCTGTGGCTTGTGACCGGCTGGCAGGCCGGCGCTTTCATGCTGCTGGGCACCACCATCATGACCACAGTGTTTTCCACCGTCGACAACCCGGCGGTATTGCTGCGACAGGTCTTTTTCGGGCAGGCGCTGGGGGCGGCGGGAGCCTTTGCCTGTCGCTGGCTCGTGTGGCCGCACATGACGACCGATCTTGGCCTTGTCCTTACGATGTTGCCATTCATCGCCATCGGCGGTGTTCTGTTCGGCCACCGCCGCGCCAGCGGTCCCATCGGCTTCGACTACAACATGGTGATGTTGCTGCTGCTGCAGCCGGCCCTGCCGCTGACCGGCACGCCCGGTCATTCGCTGATGACAGCCGCCGCCGTGGTGCTGGGGCCAGCCATCGGGCTTGTGGCCTTCATGGCGATCTTTCCCGTGAACGGACGCAGGCGGTTGCGCACGCTGGTTGCGATGATGGTTGGCGAGACGGAGGCCATGGCAGCCCGGCCCGGCGCCGCCGGCCACCGGCCGGTGTGGCGGGCGAGGCTCTATCACCGCATGCTCAGGCTGATCCGGTGGGCCGACAAAACGGGCACCGAACGGGCGCTGGCGGTGGAAGGTGGCTTCGCCATGCTCATGGCGGGATCGGCGGTCCTGCACATCGACGGCGTGCTTTCCGCCGGCACGCCCCTGCCCGCGAGCGTGCGCGGACTGGAGCTTGCCCGTGCAAGGCTGCGCCAGACGGGGCGCGATCCCGCCCGCGCGGCTCGCGCTCTGTCGGCGGCCGCGCGCCGTTCGGCCGGCGACCCGGCCGTCGATGCCGCGCTGCTGGCTGACGCCGCCCGGTCGCTGGGCGCCAACGCGGCCTTCCTCACCATCCGGCCGGCGGCGGAGACCTGATCTACCGCAGGCCGAAGGTGGTCCCCCGAACCGTGGGGCGCCCGAAAGATCGGGCTGCCCGCAGGCCATGGGGAGGGCGGCTTCCTCTTACCGGGTGCCGTAGGGATATTCACCGCGCTCGTGAATGGTGTTGGCGCGGCCCACGATCAGCGTTTCGACCGGGCCGATGCGCGTCACGTCCTTGCCGGTATAGGGCAGGGCGTGCAGCACATAGCGCATGGCGTTGATGCGGGCGCGCTTCTTGTCGTCGGACTTGATGACGAGCCAGGGCGAATCCGCGGTGTCGGTATGGAAGAACATCGCTTCTTTCGCGCGGGTATAGTCATCCCACTTATCAAGGGAGGCCATATCGATCGGCGACAGCTTCCACTGCTTCAGCGGATGCACCTTGCGCTCCTTGAAGCGGCGGCGCTGCTCCTCCTGGCTGACGGAGAACCAGAACTTGATAACGTGGATGCCGCCGCGCACCAGATTGCGCTCGAACTCAGGCGCCTGCCGCAGGAACTCCTGATATTCGTCATCGGAGCAAAAGCCCATGACGCGCTCGACACCGGCCCGGTTATACCAAGAGCGGTCGAACATCACGATTTCGCCGGTGGTGGGCAGGTGCTGCACATAGCGCTGGAAATACCACTGGCCGCGCTCCACCTCGCTCGGCTTTTCAAGCGCCACCACCCGTGCGCCGCGCGGATTGAGGTGTTCCATGAAGCGTTTGATGGTGCCGCCCTTGCCGGCCGCATCGCGCCCCTCGAACAGGATGACGACGCGCTGGCGGGCTTCCTTCACCCATGACTGCAGCTTCAGCAGTTCCGACTGCAGCGCGAACTTCTCGCGCTCGTAGTCGCGGCGCAGCATCTTGTACTTGAAGGGATAGCCGCCGGAGCGCCAGTCGTCGGAGAGTTCATCGCTGGTGGTGCGCGGCTGGCCCACCGGCTTGGGCAGGCCGAGCGACTTGCTGATGCGCGCAGCGTCGTCCGGCGCGGCACCGGCGAGGATCGCTTCGATTCCCTCGCCGACATCGGCGCCGTTACCAGCCTGCGAAATGGCGCTCACGGCAGAGATTTCTGCCTGCTGGGCGGCTTCCTGCCGTTCGTCGGCGAGGCTGGTTTCCACCGCCGGGGGAAAGGGGGCGGCCGTCGTGTCGGCGTTCGGGAAGGTATCGGAGAAATCGTTGTTCGCCATGCGCCTGTCTCGTTTCATACAGCTACGCCGCCGGTGCGGTACGCCGCGCCGCCGGGCCGTTCCAGCTTTGTCATCGGCCATATTGCGCCCCGGCAGCGGCGGGGGGCATTGCGTGAAATCAACGCTGTTCTGCACTTCACGCAACAGTTGCGTCACAATATCCGCTGGTAAGGCCGATGCAGCCGGCCCGTGTAAACCCTGACGGCAATCTGTCCGCGACATTAAAAATGAGACACAGTTGCATTTGGGGTGCGCTGACCGCTTGACCGCGCGGCGGACCGGCGTATTTTCATCTCATCGAGCACGGGAAAACACCGCTGGTTCGAAACTGAAAAGTAAGAACCGCTTTGAAGTCCGTGTATTCGAGGGTCTGAATTAGCTTTTAAGTTCTGAATTAAGAAGGTTTATCTGGCCACTTTACGATTGATAATTGTAAATTGATCTGGTGTTGCCCGATAAAATTATTTTCTTAATCGGCCCCGCGGCAGGGGATTTCCGCAATGAAAGCGGGAGTGGCAGCCTGTTTGCCGGATGACGCTGAAAGACGCCGGACCCTCTGGCTATGCCGGATGCCCAGCGCCAGCCTCTGATTGCTCTTCCCTTTGAAATTATCGCCGGCGCCCCTGCGGGCACGCCCCTTCGCCCGGTTGCCGACAACCGGATGCGACCGGTCCGCGCACACGACAGCCGCCGTCCGGCAAACCTCATTCGATCCGTCAGGCCTCGCCGCCGGAAGACCCGGCGTCGCGCCCTTCATGAAGCCGGGAGTGACCGTCATGGTCGGGAATCGCTTCAATACACTCTCCGTGCAGGCACTCGAAGATGCCGTTCTGGCGCATGTCAGCGGCGGCAGCGGGCCGGGAACCGGCGGCATCTGGCCCTATATCGGGCTGGGGCCGCAGACCGCCACCGGACCGGATCATGGCAGCACGCCTGACGGCATCCTGTCCCGGCTGCAGCCCTTCGAGCCGGGCCCCGTCATCCTGCCGCAGGGCGGCATGATCGGCTGAGCCGCCGTCACGCCGGGCCCTGCAAAACCACCAGACCACCGGAGGATTTCATCATGACCGATATCCGCACCAGCCATCCCGCCGTTATCGAAGATGCCATGCTCGCCGCGCTGAGCGGCGGACTGATCCTCGGTCCGGTGCCGTTCGATCCGATCGAGATTTTCGCCACCCGCGATCCGGGCAGCCACAATGACAGCCACCTCATCGGGCCCTGCCCCAACCCGGATGCCAATGGCTGAGCCACGGCTCCAGCCCCTCGCCTAAGGCAGCCCTCACCTCAGGGATGACGCCCGGATGCCGCCGAAGCCGGCACGACAGATGCCCGGCGACGCAAGGACGCCAGTTCCGTTTGTCTCACAGGACTTTTCGGGAGTACGTGTCATGAACACCATCATTGCAGCGAACGCCGTTTCCTCCCGCGCCCCGGTTATGATCGACGACCGCGCGCTGGCAACCATCAGCGGCGGCACCATTCTGGACGACCTGCCGACCTCGCTGAGCATCGATCTGGGCGAGGGAGCCGCGGTCGAAGGCGCCGAAGTCGGCGGCGAGGTCGGGTCCATCGCCGGCCCGCTGGGGGTCGCGGCCGGTCTGGTGGTCGGCGGCGCGGTCGGCTGGCTCGCCAGCAAGCTGTTCTGAGACCGCCGCCTGGCGGGTCGGCCATCCGCGATACGACGACAAAGACCCCGCGCACCGGAGGTGGCGGGGCCTTTGTCGTCTTTATCGGGGTTTGTTCAGTAGAAGGCGTGCACGCGGGCCGGCTCCGGCGCGAAGGCGCCGACGACGCCACCCACGACACCACCGACCACGCCGCCGA
>DAIPYB010000207.1:0-5613 GCA_036782955.1 Pseudoxanthobacter sp.
TCCAGAACGCCACGTCGGCCGTCGTGCCGAAATCGAACAGCATGCCGTGATCCTTCGGCAGCGCTTCGCGGAACATCAGGCCACGGGCGCGCTCTCCCGGGTCGTCCGCCAGTTCCACCGTCAGCGCGGTCCGGCCGCGAGGCGTCACCACGGCCACCGCCTCATCGGCAACCGCCGCAGAAGGCAGCAGCGCCGCGCCGGAGGTGGCTGCGACGAACGCCAGCATCGCCACGCCAGCAGCCCGCGCCACCATGGAGCGTCGCCATGTCCGCACCGGACGCATCACCGGCGCGTTGCACCGGGAGAAAATCCTGAATTCCATAATCCTAGCCTGCCCCGAGATATGCACGCCGGAGACATGCGCAGCAGAAATGGCCCCGGTCCGGTGGCCCCAGAGGGACCTCGCCGGCGGCGGAACGGCCGCGTCCTGCACAGATCATCCGACTGAAACGGCCACCATTGTCGCAGCGAAAAATGCCCGCGACGTATCCGGCCTAATGGGAGGAAGGAATGCTATCGCCTGTTTCGGGCCGGATTTCGGCAGCCATCAGCCCCTTGGGGCCGTGCCCATAGCGCACAAGAACGCCTTGTCCCGGCCGCAGCTCCGTCAGGCCATAGCGACGCAGGGTTTCCATGTGGACGAAGATGTCCTCGGTGCCCTCGCCACGGGTCAGAAAGCCGAAGCCCTTGATGCGGTTGAACCACTTCACCTTTGCCGGCTCAAGGCCGCTGGTCGGCACCACCTGCACGTTCGTGCGCGGCGGCGGAAGCTGGGAGGGATGCGGCGCGGCGGACGCATCCATGGAGAGCACGCGCAGCGCCTGCAGGCCGCGGGTACGGTCCAGCACCTCGACCACGATTCGCGCGCCTTCATAAGCAGTCTGGAAGCCGTCGCGGCGCAGGCAGCTCACATGCAGCAGCACGTCAGGCAAGCCGTTATCCGGCACGATGAAGCCATAACCCTTGGAAACATCGAACCACTTGATGAATCCGGCCAGCTCCAGAACCTCACCGTCACCGGTTTCGCCGCGGTCTGCACCTTCCGTGCCGACATGCGCGAAATCGTGCGTGGCGGACGCGATGGCCTCATCCCCGATAAGCCCGATCGAGTCTCTGCTCTTGCCACCCATTCCCGATCGGGCCCCGCACCGCTATCGCCGTCATCGGCTGACTGTTAAGACTTGATTACCGAGGATAGCACCCCCCGACGGGGCATCCATCGGCTTTTGTCTAAAATTCGACCCTTCCCGCTCTGTTGGAGCCCCATTGTTGCCGCAAGGCATCACGCCTCGCGCGCCCGCCGATCCGGATTGCACTGATGCGTTATCTCCATACTATGGTTCGCGTTGCGAACCTCGACGCGGCCCTCGATTTCTATGTCCGCATCCTCGGTCTTGAGGAGGTGCGGCGGGTGGAAAACGAAGCAGGACGCTTCACGCTGGTCTTTCTCGCCGCGCCGCCGGATGTCGCCCGTGCGCGGGCGGAAGCCTCGCCCCTGATCGAACTGACCTATAACTGGGACCCGGAAGACTACGGCGAGGGCCGCAATTTCGGCCATCTCGCCTTCGAGGTGGACGATATCTACGCCACCTGCCAGCGGCTGGCCGATTCCGGGGTCACCATCAACCGGCCGCCGCGCGACGGGCGCATGGCCTTCGTCCGCTCTCCGGACCGCATCTCCATCGAATTGCTGCAGAAAGGGGCCCCGCTTGCCCCCGCCGAGCCGTGGGTCTCCATGGGCAACACCGGCCACTGGTAAAAAACCGGCCGCGCCGCGCCGGGGAGAAAGAGGCCGCGGGCTTCTTCCTTCCCGTCCCGGCCGGCTTCCTCACTTTGCCGGCCCGGCGCCATCCACAGGCGGAAGCGGAGTTTTCCCCAAGCCCGCAATGACCCCCTTGCCCCGCGAAAAATGCCTGCTATAAACCGCCTCACGTCGGCGGGAGCCAAGCGGCTCCCCGGCCAGCGCCCTTCGTCTATCGGTCAGGACGCCACCCTTTCACGGTGGAGAGAGGGGTTCGATTCCCCTAGGGCGCGCCATCTTCCGACGTTTCATCCAGCCAGCACATAATTCATCGCATCACATTCGGGTTGCCGTTATCGACGGCGGCCGTTTTGTCGTTTGCGCGCCCTGCTCGTCGCGGCGTGTTTTCCCCAGCCGGCCGGGGATCGCAGACACACCTGGCGGCCAAATCAACGCAGCAAACGCTTCCACCGCTCAAACTGTTGGCATGCCCAAAACGCATTCATTATAGTCTGCCTGTGACGGAGGGGAGAAGCCCATGGCAGTGGGGGCAGGCACAGGCGCCGGCGGTCGTCCCGTGGTGTTGCAGGAAAAAGGCATCACCAAACGGTTCGGACCGCTGGTTGCGAACAACGCCGTGGATCTGACGATCCATCGCGGCGAGATCCACGCCCTTCTGGGCGAAAACGGCGCCGGCAAATCAACGCTCGTCAAGATTCTCTACGGCGCGCTGCAGCCCAACGAGGGCGAAATTCTCTGGCACGGAAAGCCGGCCGTCATCGCCAATCCGGCCGAGGCCCGCGCGCTGGGCATCGGCATGGTGTTCCAGCATTTCTCGCTGTTCGAGGCCCTGACGGTCGCTGAAAATGTGGCGCTCGGCATGTCCGGCGAGCAGTCTCTGGCGGAAATCACCCGACGCATCGAGGAAGTCTCCGCCTCCTTCGGCCTCTCCCTCGACCCGACCCGCGTCGTGCATGACCTCTCCGTCGGCGAGCGCCAGCGCATCGAAATCGTGCGCGCGCTGCTGCAGGACCCCGAACTGCTGATCATGGACGAGCCGACCTCGGTGCTGACCCCGCAGGAGGCCGACCAGATGTTCGCCACCCTGCGCCGGCTTTCCGACGAAGGCCGTTCCATTCTCTACATCACCCATCGCCTCGACGAGATGCGCGTGCTCTGCGACGGCGGCACCGTGCTGCGTCAGGGCAAGGTGGTGGGCCATGTCGATCCCTCGCGCGAAACCGCCAAGAGCCTCGCCCGGCTGATGGTCGGCAGCGAGGTGAAGGCCATTGAGCGACCGCCCGCACCCGCCGCAACCAAGGCGACCGCGCGGCTTGCGGTGAAGGACCTGTCCCTGCCCTCGCCGGATATGTTCGGCATGGCGCTCAAGTCCATCTCGCTTGAGGTGAAGGGCGGCGAGATCGTCGCCATTGCCGGTGTCGCCGGCAACGGTCAGGGCGAATTCTTCGACGCGCTTTCCGGCGAGCGCCGCAGTCCCGCCGGGGCGGTTTCCATCGACGGCAAGCCCGCCGGCAATCTCGGCGTCACCCAGCGCCGCCGGCGCGGTGCCTGTTTCGTGCCGGAGGAGCGGCTGGGCCACGGCGCTGCCCCGCGCATGCGCCTTTCCGACAATGTCATCCTCACCCGCCATGCCACCGCCGGCCTCGTGCGTGCCGGGGTGCTAATGTCGGGCAAGGCGCGGACCATGGCGCAGGCCGTGATTGACGCCTTCGACGTGCGCAAGGGCGGGCGCGACCCGGAGGCGGGCAGCCTTTCCGGCGGCAACCTGCAGAAATTCGTGGTGGGGCGCGAAGTGCTGGCCAAGCCCGGCGTGCTCGTCGTCAACCAGCCGACATGGGGCGTGGATGCCGGCGCGGCGGCTACCATCCGTCAGGCGCTGATCGACCTTGCCCGCGGCGGCGCCGCCGTTCTGGTCATCAGCCAGGACCTCGACGAAATCCTCGAGATCGCCGACCGCATCGCCGTCATCGCCCACGGACATCTGTCGGAAACCTATCCGGCAGCCGACCTGACGCTGGAAAAGATTGGCCTGCTGATGGGCGGGGCCTCGGCCAGCGACACCACGGGCAGCGAAAGCATGGAGGCGGCCGGTGCACATTGAGCTGGAAAAGCGCCCGGAGCGCTCGCGCCGCATGGCGCTGCTCTCGCCGGTGATCGCCGTGCTGCTGACGGTCGTCACCGCCGGGCTGCTGTTCGCCGCCGTCGGGGTCAACCCGCTCGACGGCCTCGTCACCTATTTCCTGCAGCCCCTCACCAGCATCTGGAGCCTTGAAGAACTGGCGGTCAAAGCATCGCCGCTGGTGATGATCGCGGTTGGCCTGTCGTTCTGCTACCTCGCCAATGTGTGGAACATCGGCGCGGAAGGGCAATATATCTGCGGGGCGCTGCTGGGCGGCTGGGCCGCGCTTGCTTTCGGTGCCACGGGCGCGTGGTGGGTTCTGCCGCTGATGTTGCTGCTCGGCGCGCTGGGCGGGGCGCTGTGCGCGCTCATTCCCGCCGTGCTCAAGGTAGCGTTCGGTGCCAGCGAAATCCTCACCAGCCTGATGCTGGTCTATGTCGCCCAACTCGGTATCGACTACATGGTCCGCGGCCCGTGGCGCGACCCGATGGGCTTCAATTTTCCGCAGACCGCGATGTTTGATACGGCCGCCACCATGCCGCTGTTCGGCGGCGGGCGCCTGCACGCCGGCGTCATCCTCACCATCATAGTGGTGATCGTGGCAGCCTTCGTGCTGAAGCGCACGATCGGCGGCTTCCAGCTCCGCGTCGTCGGTCAGGCCCCGCGCGCTGCCCGCTTCGCCGGCTTCGACGACAAGCGGATGGTGATCCTCACCTTCGTGCTTTCCGGCGCGCTGGCGGGACTGGCCGGGCTGATCGAGGTCGCCGGTCCTATCGGCCAGCTGATGCCCTCCATTTCGCCCGGCTACGGCTTCACGGCCATCATCGTCGCCTTCCTCGGCCGCCTCAACCCGGTCGGCATTCTGGTGGCGGGTCTGGCGCTGGCGATCACCTTCATCGGCGGCGAACAGGCACAGATCGCCATGGGGCTGCCGCTGGATCTGACCAAGGTCGTGCAGGGGGCGCTGCTTTTCTACGTGCTCGCCTGCGATACCCTCATTCTCTACCGGATCAGGGTCGTGCGCCCGGTGCGCGCCGCGCCTTCCGGCACCGAGACCGCCGCGGGGAACAAGTGAGATGGATATCTTTCAGGCCGTCCTGCTCACCGTCATCACCGCCTCGACGCCGCTTTTGCTGGCAGCGATCGGCGAACTGGTCTGCGAGCGCGCGGGCGTGCTCAATCTGGGCGTCGAAGGCATGATGGTCATGGGGGCGGTGTGCGGGTTCGCCGCCACCTCGCTGTCCGGCTCCGGCCTTGTCGGCGTGCTGGCAGGTGTCGCCGGCGGCATTCTCATGGCCGCGCTGTTCGCCGTCATGGTGCTGACCTTCGCCGCCAACCAGGTGGCCACCGGCCTCGCGCTGACCATCATGGGGCTCGGCCTGTCCGGCCTCATCGGCACCAGCTTCGTCGGCAAGCAGATCGTGGCCGTGCCCAAGCTCCACCTGCCGGGCCTCAGCGAGATCCCCCTCATCGGCCCGGTGGTGTTCGGTCAGGATGCCTTCGTCTATGCCTCGTTCGCGCTGGTCGTGCTGGTGTCGTGGTTCCTCCGCCGCACCCGCACCGGCCTCATCCTGCGGGCAGTGGGCGACAACCATGTCTCGGCCCATGCGCTGGGCCATCCGGTGCTGAAGGTGCGCTTCTATGCCATCCTGTTCGGCGGCGCCTGCGCCGGTCTCGCCGGCGCCTATCTCTCCATGGCCTACACGCCGTTCTGGGTGCAGGGCATGACGGC
>DAIPYB010000208.1:0-5572 GCA_036782955.1 Pseudoxanthobacter sp.
TCGCGCCGGCATCAACATTCCGCTCGACTGCCGCGACGGTGCCTGCGGCACCTGCCGCAGCCTGTGCGAATCCGGCCGCTTCGATCCCGGCCAGCCGCTGGAGGAGGCGCTGTCGCCGCAGGAGGCCGCCGAAGGCTATGTGCTGACCTGCCAGATGAAGCCGCGCTCGGACTGCGTGGTGCGCATCGCGGCCGCTTCCGCGGCCTGCAAGGTGCGCCCGGCGCCGGCCGGCGCCACCCTGACGGCGGTGGAGGCGCTTTCCCCCACCACGCTGCGCTTCGAACTGGAACCCGACAACGCCGCCGGCCTCGCCTTCCTGCCGGGCCAATATGCCAATGTCGGCGTGCCGGGCACGGCGGAAACGCGCGCCTATTCCTTTGCCGGCCTCGTGCGGGACGGCCGGGTGGATTTCGTGGTGCGCAACATTCCCGGCGGGCTCATGTCCGGCTGGCTTTCCGGCCGCGCCCGGCCCGGCGACCGCCTGACGCTGACCGGCCCGTTCGGCAGCTTCTACCTGCGCCCGCTCGTGCGGCCGGCGCTGATGCTGGCCGGCGGCACCGGGCTTGCCCCGTTCATCGCCATGCTGGAGCGGCTGGAGGAGACGGGCTTCGACCATCCCGTGCGTCTCGTGCTCGGCGTCACCAGCGCCGCCGATCTCGTGCTGACCGACCGGCTGGCGGCGCTCGCCGCCCGCACGCCGGCCTTCAGCTTCGCCACGGTGGTGGCCGACCCGGCCAGCGGCCATGCCCGCACGGGCTATGTCACCCAGCACCTCGCCGACGCGGATTTCCACGGCGGCGATGTCGACATCTACCTGTGCGGGCCGCCGCCGATGGTGGATGCGGTGCGGGCGGACCTCAGCCGGCGCGCCATCACGCCGGCCGCGTTCCACACCGAGAAATTCGCGCCCGGCGCCGAAGCGAGGGCGGCATGAGCCGGCCGGACCGCTTCACCGGCCGGGTGATGATCGTCACCGGCGCGGCGCAGGGCATCGGCGAGGCGGTCGCGCGCGGCCTTGCGGCGGAAGGCGCCCGGCTGGTGCTGGCCGACCGCTCTCCGCTGCTGGAAGGACTGGCGCAGGAGCTTGCCGGCGCCGGAGCTGAGACGGAGGCGGTGAGCGCCGACCTGGAACACTTCGCCGGCGCGGAAAGCGTGGCGGCGGCCGCGCTCGCCCGCTTCGGCCGCATCGACGGGCTCATCAACAATGTCGGCGGCACCATCTGGGCCAGACCGTTCGAGCACTACGGCGAACGCGAGATCGAGGCGGAGATCCGCCGCTCGCTCTTTCCCACCCTGTGGGGTTGCCGGGCGGTGCTGCCGGCGATGATCGCGCAGAAGGCGGGCGTGATCGTCAACGTGTCGTCCATCGCCACGCGCTCCATCCATCGCGTGCCCTATGCGGCGGCGAAGGGCGGGGTCAACGCCGTCACCGCGGCGCTGGCCATGGAAGCCGCCCCCCACGGGGTGCGGGTGGTGGCCACCGCCCCCGGCGGCACCAGCGCGCCGCCCCGCCGCATTCCGCGCGGCGGCGCGCCGGAAAGCGAACAGGAAGCGGCGTGGTATCAGGCCATCGTGGACCAGACCGTCCAGTCCAGCCTGATGAAGCGATACGGCACGCTGGCCGAACAGGCCGCGCCGATCCTGTTCATGGCCTCCGACGAGGCCAGCTACATCACCGGCAGCGTGCTGCCGGTGGGCGGAGGCGATCCGGGCTGACGTGCCCGGATCGCCCGATTCAACAAAAAACAAACAAACACAAGGCCGTCCGCGCCCGCGGGGAAACCGGGCGCGGCCACGGGAGGGAAAACCATGTCCACGCAACACACCCGCACGCCGCCGCCGGACGGCGGCCAGCCGATCGTCCTTCAGGATCTGATCGACGGCGCGCCCCTCGGCGGCTTCCAGATCCGCATCATCGCGCTGTGCTTCGCCATCGTCGCCATCGACGGTTTCGACACGGCGGCCGCGGCCTTCATCGCCCCGGCCATCCGCGCCGAATGGGCGCTGACGCCCGCCGCCCTTGCCCCGATGTTCGGGGCCGGTCTCTTCGGCCTGATGGTCGGTGCGCTGGCGATCGGCCCGTTTGCCGACCGGCTCGGGCGCCGGCCGCTGCTGATCTTCTCGGTACTGTTCTTCGGCCTCGCCTCCCTTGGGGCGGCGTGGTCGCCGACGCCCGGCGCGCTGACATTCTGGCGCTTCGTGACCGGCCTCGGCCTCGGCGCGGCCATGCCGAGCGCCATCACCCTGACGGCCGAATACTGCCCCGACCGCAGGCGCTCGTTTCTGGTCACGCTGATGTTCTGCGGCTTCACGCTGGGCTCGGCGCTGGGCGGGCTGCTGGCGGCGGAGCTGATCGCCGACCACGGATGGCGCTCGGTGCTGGTGGTGGGCGGCGTGGCGCCGCTGGGACTGGCGGTGCTGCTGGTCCTGCTGCTGCCGGAATCGGCGCGCTTCCTCGTCATGCGCGATCCCGCCTCGCCAAAGGCCGCCCGCCTGCTCGCCCGCATCGCGCCCGGCCGCGTGCCCGGCGGCGCGCGCTTCGCAGGCCCGCAGAAGCCGCGCGGCCTGCCGGTGACGCAGCTTTTCGCCCCCGGCCTGCTGGGTGGCACGCTGCTGCTGTGGCTCGGCTTCTTCATGAGCCTGCTGGTCTATTACCTGCTGACCAACTGGCTGCCGACCTTCATCAATGCCGGCGGCGCCACCATTCGCCAGGCCGCCCTGACCACCATGCTGCTGCAGATCGGCGGCACGCTGGGCGGCATCGCGCTGGGCTTCGTCATGGACCGCACCAGCCCGCACCTGACGCTGGCCGCCGCCTATGTCGCCGGCGGACTGTGCGTGGCGCTGATCGGCAATTCGGCCGGCATTCCCGGCCTGCTGCCGGTGGCCGTGTTCGGCGCCGGCTTCTGCATCGCCGGCTCGCAGATCGGCATCAACGCCCTCGCCGCGCAGT
This sequence comes from Pseudoxanthobacter sp., assembly GCA_036782955.1. Taxonomy (GTDB): domain Bacteria; phylum Pseudomonadota; class Alphaproteobacteria; order Rhizobiales; family Segnochrobactraceae; genus Pseudoxanthobacter. The sequence goes on from DAIPYB010000208.1 coordinate 2,954, forward strand.
TCTACCCCACCGCAAGCCGCGCCACCGGCGTGAGCTGGGCCAACGGCATCGGCCGCTCCGGCTCGGTGGTCGGGTCCATGGTGGGCGGGCTGCTGCTGTCGTTCAACTGGGGCTTCGAGACCATCTTCGCCATCGCTGCGGTTCCCGCCCTTGTCGCGGGCCTCGCCATCTTCCTCAAGCGGCGCATCGCGCGGCGCGGCGAGGCGGCCGCCCCGGCCCTCGTGCCGGCCGCCGCCGTGGCCCCGGAAGCCTGAGCCTGACCGGGCTGAACCGACCCGGCCCGCGCGCCGCTCCCGACGTCGCGGACCGCTACCGGCGCGGGGCAGATCGGGCCTGCCCCGCGCCGGGCCTTGATTCTGCCACCGGAGAAGGCGATGTTTTCAGCCATATAAAGAACAGCCACAAAGGCTGTCGGTGGGGAGGAAACGTCGTGAGGCAGGCTCATGCAGCCCATATCGACGAACTCGTGCGTGTCGCGGTCGGCGGCGATACCCGGCGCGACACCATCATTCACGAATCCTGGCGGCGCTGCGTCTCGCAGCACAAGCTCGACCCGGAGGTGCTGCGCGAGGCGCGCATCCTGACGCAGGGACGCCTGCGCGAGCACCGCGAGGCGATGGACGACTTCCTGCGCACCGCCCGGTTCGGGCTGGAACTGCTGCACCGGCAGGTTTCGGGGCTGGGCTATGTGCTGCTGCTGACGGACGCGGAGGGCATCACCGTCGATTTCATCGGCGACCCGGAAGTGGACAGGCGGCTGCGCCGGGCCGGCCTCTATCTCGGTGCCGACTGGAACGAGCCGCACATGGGCACCTGCGCCGTCGGCACCTGCATCGCCACCGGCGAGGCGCTGACGGTGCACCTGGGCGACCATTTCGACGCCACCCACATTCCGCTCACCTGCACCGCCGCGCCGGTGTTCGATGCCACCGGCGCGATGGCCGCCGTGCTGGACATCTCGGCCCTGAAATCGCCGGAGCCGAAGGACAGCCAGTTCCTCGCCCTGCAACTGGTCAAGTCGTTCGCCCACAAGATCGAGGTCGCCCACCTGCTGCACCGCTTTCGCGGCGACTGGATCCTGAAACTCTCCGCCTCGCTGGAATTCGCCGACCTCGAACCCGACTACGTGCTGGCGGTGGATGCCGGCGGGCGCATCGTGGGCTTCAACGACCGGGCGCGGCGGGCCTTCGCCCCGGCGGACGCCGCCGGCCGGCCGGCCTCGCTTCATGGGCGCCGGCTCGACAGCCTGCTCGACTGCCGCGTGGACGACCTGCCGCGGTTCATCCATTCCGCGCCGATGACCGAGCGCACGGTGCGCCTTGCCGCCGGCGGGCGGGTGCTGTTTGCCGAAAGCCTGCCGCCGCCTCCGCCGCGGGTGCGCCCCGCTGCCGCCGCCCCCGCGGTACCGGCGCCGCTGGCGGCACTCGGCCACGGCGACGGCGCCATGGACGCGGTCGCCCGCCGGGCGGCGAAGCTGGCCGACGCCCGCCTCTCGCTGCTGATTCAGGGCGAAACCGGCAGCGGCAAGGAGCATCTGGCCAAGGCCATCCACCAGACCGGCGCGCGGGCGGGACGGCCGTTCGTGGCGGTCAACTGCGCGGCCTTGCCGGAAACGCTGATCGAGGCGGAACTGTTCGGCTACGAGGCCGGCGCCTTTACCGGCGCCGCCGCGCGGGGCCGGCGCGGCCTTGTGCTGGAAGCCGACGGCGGCACGCTGTTTCTGGACGAGATCGGCGACATGCCGCTCGCCGCCCAGACCCGCCTGCTGCGGGTGCTGTCGGAACGCGAGGTCACGCCGGTCGGCCGCACCCGGCCGGTGCCGGTGGACGTGCGGGTGATCGCCGCCACCCACCGCGATCTGGTGGCGGCCGTGCGCGAGGGCCGGTTCCGCGAAGACCTGTATTTCCGCCTCAACGGCGGGGTCCTGACGCTGCCGCCGTTGCGCGCCCGCACCGACCTTGCCGGGCTGATCGGCGCGCTGATGCGCGCCCGCCTGCCCGGCCGGCGGCTGGCGCCGGAAGCGCTGGGCTGCCTGCTTGCCCACGACTGGCCGGGCAACGTGCGCGAACTCATCAACGCGCTCGATTTCGCCGCCGCGATCGCCGGCAGCGACATCATTGCCGCCGATGACCTGCCGGAATGCATCGCCGGCGGCCCGTCGACCCCGCCGGCGTTCGCCCCGGCGGCCGGCCCCGCGCCGCGGGCCGGCGGCGAACAGCCGGTACCGGCGGAAGGTGCCGCCGCCGCACGGCTGCAGGCCGTGCTGGCCGCCAACCACTGGAATGTCAGCGCCGCCGCGCGCGCCCTCGGCTGCGACCGCACCACCGTGCACCGGCAGATGCGCCGCCTCGGCCTCGTGCCCCCCAACCGGCGCAACTGACGCCACACCTGTTGCATCCGCCGCCACAGGTGCGGCGCCCGGCCGCCACAGGCGGCGCACCGGGCCTGTTTATTTTTTACATTATAATTCAAATAGATAGAACTTTATTTCGGTCTGGCATTGTCCTTGCTCTCGTTCCTTTGGCTCCTGTCTTTTGCAGGGAAAGAACAGAATGGAGGACGCACCGATGTCGCCACGGGTGGGCATCATCGCCAATCCGGTTTCCGCGCGCGATATCC